>JAHKZT010000060.1 GCA_020626475.1 bacterium | reverse complement strand
GAGGCGGAGACCATACCAGAACTCGCCGAAATGAAGCCTGATCTCGAGGCAGAACTCGCCGAAACTGAGGCGAAGCTTGCTGAGATGCTTATTCCGCGCGACCCCAATGACGACAAGCCAGCTATTATCGAAATCCGTGCCGGTGCCGGCGGTGACGAAGCTAGCCTTTTTGCTGGTGACCTCTTCCGCATGTATACACGCTTCGCAGAGACGCATGGCCTAAAAGTTGAGCTCCAGTCTGAATCGGTCAACGATGCCGGCGGCTACAAAGAGGTGATCTTCCGCGTGTCTGGCGACGAGCCTTATGGTAAGCTCAAGTTCGAGGGTGGCGTCCATCGTGTCCAGCGTATCCCAGTAACCGAATCTCAGGGTCGTATTCATACCAGTACTGCTACTGTAGCCGTTCTTCCAGAGGCAGAAGAGCAGGATCTCGAGATTAACCCAGAAGATCTTCGTATCGATATCTATCGCTCTGGCGGTCATGGTGGCCAGGGTGTCAATACTACTGACTCCGCCGTCCGTATTACTCACCTTCCTACCGGTATCATGGTTGCAATGCAGGATGAGCGCTCTCAGCAGCAGAACCGTATCAAGGCGATGACTGTTCTCCGTAGTCGCCTCCTAGAGCGCAAGATTGCCGAGGATCGCGCTAATGCGTCAGATGCTCGCAAATCGCTTATCGGTACTGGCGACCGCTCAGAGAAGATTCGCACTTACAACTTCCCGCAGGATCGCATTACTGATCACCGTATTCATTACAGCCGTAGCAACATTACTGCTGCTATGAATGGCGACATTGAGGATATTATCCAGGCGCTCCAGCAGCACGAACGTGAACTAAAATCCGAATAACAGAGAAAAACTCGCCGAAAGGGCGAGTTTTTTAGTGTCTACTGAAGCCGCCAGTTTTTGGGATAGGTCGTGCTGGTGCGGCGAAGCGTTCGGCGCGAGCGGCTCGTGCTTGGGCTGCCATCTGGCGATTACTAAGTTGGCCACCCGCCTGTGCAGTTTTGCTTATAGCGTTATTTTGGCGCGAATTGAAATCGTTTTTTTGCATCCCGCCACGTTCGAGGCGGTTATTAAATTCTTGCTTTTTTGATACGCCAGCATCGCGTTCGCCGGCAGCAATTGCGGCCATCGCAGCCTTCATTGCCATCTCTTGTTCGTAGGTCTGCGCTTTTGGCATTCTGTTGACGCCCTGAGCGACGCGTGCGTTGCGGTACCCCTGGACCATCTTGCGGCTATGTTCTATTTGCTGTCTCTCGGAAAATGTGATGTTATCGCTAGCGCCAAAACGCGATCCATTATTGACTGATGCGTAACCGGAACTATGTGCTACATCAGAGGTAGAAGTCTTTGCTGTACGCTGAATTAGCTTAAAATTTAGACCCATATTACTTATGATTATAGCATATAATAGTGCTTATGCATAAAATAAATTAGCATAAACGTAAATCTCTATAAAATACTATTGACAAAATGTAAAAAATTTGATATAATGAATCCAGCTAATTGCGAAGATGCGAAAAGCTTTAGCAAGAAGCGCAACGTTAACAAGTCAGATCATTGCTGTACATAAGTACAGCAGTATGCTTATTCATTTCCCATAAGGGGCCCGATAACAATCGCCCCCGGGTAATGGGGCGTTTATATATAGATTTCACATTTATTTCAACCCCCATCAAACCCGGAAAAATCTCCGGGAAAATTCATTTTTGAAAGGAGAAAAAAGTTATGGGAAAAACAATGCAGGATTTAATCAATGAGGTACGTGCTGCTCAGCAGGTAACTAGCGAGCAGAACGCAGAACTTGGAAGACAGGCAGACAGCAATCTGGCAAAGTTCATGGCTCGTATGGATGAGCACGAGGACAACATGTCTAAGGGCTTCTATCACATTAACGAGACTGTCAACCAGGGCGCAGCTGCTACTATTAAGCAGACTCGCGAGAGCGAGAAGCGCCTGTCTGACAAGATCGACAGCATCAAGGGAAGAGCGCTCGGCGCAATCGATTGGATTACGATTATCATCGTTACGATCCTCGGCGGTGTCGGCGGTTGGTTCTTCAGCAAGTGCATGATCGCTCACCAGTTCGCTGCGTGGGTCGATCGTGAAGACACTATCAACTATGTTCGTGATGCGGCAGGTAACATCGTCGACATCACGAACACCACCACGGCCAGCACGGTATGGCCTACGGTAATTCTGACAATTGCGCTCTTCGCAATCGTAGGTTTTACCGTGGCCTACGCTATTTGCAGCGCTATCCGCGACAAGGAGGTGGATTGATATGACAACAAGACGTAAGCCGATAATAGTCGCTTTATGCACTATCTTGACGGCTGCTATGATCGTAGTGCTGCTCGCTGTTTTCGGCGAGCAGTTCAAAACTGCGGTTTTAGCTAAAGGATCCGACGATGAGCCTACACTGACACAGCACGAAGTGATCTATTATGCGCACGGCAATCTGGATGCGAATGATGACATTCCGCAGAAAGATAGCGATTACTACTTCGGATACAACGCTTTTACGGCTGGAAACGAAGCGGTAGAAAATCACGAAGCCGACAGCTTGGTAGATTACGTAGCAAAGAAAGACGGCACGGGCAATTTCTTCGAGAGAATGGAGCATGATCCTGCCCTTACGGCAGCGGTTGCTTTATATCTTGATCAGCTCGAGCTTACCGGAAATGAGCCTATTCTTGCTCCCGAAGCTGACCTTTTAGTTGGCGAAAGGGCGGATGCGGCACACAAAAGATTCCTTAAAAACGAAAGTGACTGGGATGTCGCATTAACGAGGATCAAAGCGATCCTCTGCGGCAACGATGTTGCCATCGAAATTAAGGAACTCAATTCATATACATCCGCGATGTACATGATTCCGCAGCAACTTGACGGCGATAAGCCGTGTGTAGTTGTAAGGAATACATCGCACGCTGGGGGACACTTTGTTGTTTTTAAGGTAAAACTTAAGGACGGCAAAATCGTGGACGTGAGATTCCGTCTGGAATGCGGTTATCAGCCGATCGACGTTCCTAACTGGACACCGCCTGACAAACCGGATCCGGAACCACCTACACCTACACCGCCAGAACTAGAGCCTAAGGATCCTCAGGATGATCCTCAAAATCGTCCGGACGCGGATCAGTACGATTTCTGGTCTCCGGACCATGAAAATCATGATCCGGACACAACTGTTACCGATGAACCTCAGTCTCCGGACGGCGACTATGTCGCTCCGAGCAGGCCTGAAGATACGGTAACGCCGCCTTCAGAGCAAGACGCTTCATCTGGAACCGATTCTGGTAGCAGGACAGTAGATGAGGACAATGGCACAACGGAACAGCACGACGGTCAGAATTATGACGTCGAAGCTGGCGACGGTCAGGACCACAGCGATTTAACGGATACCGCAGACCCGTCTAATCCAAATAAGCCGGATGTAGATCCTGCTTTAAGGAATGATGGCGTCAACGAGACTCCGGTTACTGATTTCGAATAAGCATACAAGGTGAGAACGACACCTAAAAACGTTTGGTACTTTCCACGGGAGGGGCTTCAAACCCCTCCCAAATACCATGATTTATGTTTGGCAACGATCTGATTTGCTAGCGGCAGTTTAACAATCCGGCTAATGAATGAATATTTATATGTAGTATTTTCTCCATTCTAGGAATTATTTCAAAGAAAGGAATTTATATTTATGAAGAAACTCACTAAAGCTGGTATTGGTCTCGGCGCCGTTGCTGCCGTTACTGCTGCTAGCGCACTAGTAGTCTTTGCTTGGGGTCCATCTGGTCGTAAGACTTTTACGATGGAAAAACCAGCTGACTACGTCACTTTTAACTCGATTACTAACAACGTTATCGGTGATGAACGTTATTTCGTTTCCGCTTCTAAGTGGACCGGTAATGCAAAAGATAACTATTTCTCTGATACTACCTACGTTGAGGATGGTAAAGAGTACGTTGTTCGTATGTATGTACACAACAACGCTGCTGCTAACCTTAACCTCGTAGCAGAGAACGTAAAAGCATTTGTTGTTCTCCCAACCGAGACCAACACTAAGATTA
>JAHKZT010000006.1 GCA_020626475.1 bacterium | reverse complement strand
GTGGAGCGAGTTAGAAAAGAAAACTTTGCCTGCTCATCGGCAAACACCACAAAGTCATAGTCTTTAGGTTGAATTGATTTTTTCATAATTACGACTAATTATATCAGATTACGCTCTTTAAGTAAAGTGTTAAAAAATAAGCGCTCATGTTAAACTAGAAATAGTAATAAACAGGATTTTAGAATGCCAGAATCAGTGCTAGATGAGCAGCCGAAAACTGCGAAAGAGCCGGTCGATCAGCCAGCTCATGAACCGAAAGAAGAGCCAATAAAAGAGGCTCCTAAAGAAAAAACAACAGAGAAGCGTGAGCGTACGCGTGCTCGTGGTGGCAAAAAGCACATCATTATTATTGCAGCAATCGCAGCGGCAGCAATCGCAGCGGTCGCTTTGCTAATTTTCTTGATTGGCAAGGCCGCGAATAGTGAAATCGCAATCTTTGAGACTGATGCTGTATTTATTTCCACGAAAGATAATGGCGAGACGAAATATGCGCTCTTCAAGAAAAATGGCGATAAGGTGACTGACTTCATTTATACGCAGGCTGGCGCATTTGTTAATGGCTACGCCTATGTTAAAAATGCGGACGGCAAAAAGGGTATTATCGACCACAATGGCAATATGGCTGTTGATTTTGGCGAATACGAGGATATTACGCCACGCGTTGGTATCTATGAAGTCTCAAAAGATAATAAGAATTCGTTAATTCTCGGTAATGGCGACGAACTGATTAGCGAATATCGTAGCTATGACTATAGCTCAAGTGCTCCGTATGTTGTCGTGAAAACCGAAGATGATCAATACTCGCTCTTTAATGCGCTAGGCGACAAATTGGAAGACTTCGAGAGTAGTGAAAGCCCATACTTCACGGATGATGGGCAAGATACGGCCAGTGCACTAAGCTACAAAGGCGGTCTTATTATCTTGAGTAATAAGAATTTCAAGCCAATTAAAACCATTGAGACTGGTGTTTCGTATGATATCGATGAAGCAAATAAAGACGCAACTATTATCACTTTCGTAGAGCACGACAAGAGCTATAGCGATGACGCAAAGCGCGCTCTATTTAGCAAAGAATTTGTCGACCTCGGCAGCCAGTGTGCCGATCTTGATTTGCATGACAATTTTACTGACAAGGCACGCATTTATCTCACTTGCGAAAAGGACAATAAAAACTATCTAATTCGCAAAAATGCTGTTACCGACATCGAAGTTAACAGCTATGGCACCGGCTATGTTGTATACGACGAAGATCATTACGCTCGCTACAATTCTGAAGATAAAAAAGTAGACATTTTCGTAAACGGCGAGTCTAAAAAGACGCTTGATTCAGATTACCGCGTTTCCTTCTCGACTAAGGGCTATACGATCAATAATTACAGAGCTAAATCCGTTACGCTTTACGATATTGAGGGCAATGAAGTATATGCGCTTAAAGATACTTCCTCGTCTAGCGAATTGACCGGTATCGATTCTAATGACAATATCGTTGTTCGTGATGGCAAACAAGACAGCGACAAGCGCTACGTTCTCATTGATAAAGACGGCAAAGAACTATCTGGCCGCTATAATTCAATCGTCGCTCATGACGAGTACTACTCGGCTTATACAAAGGACGGCAAGACTGATCTTTTGAATAAAAATGGCGAAGTCGTCGTATCCGGCGATTATGACGAATTAGACTACTATGACGAAGGCAAGGTTATTCTTGGCAAGAAGGGCGATTACGCCAATCGTCAGTATGACTTAATCGATGGCAAAGATAAGAAAGTTAAAGCCACTTTTGATGGCACGGCTAGCTACTATAAGCTCGGCTACATCCGTGTCGCCAAAGATAAGAAGGTAAGCTTCTATACGCTCGACGGCAAAGAGATGCACTCTTACGAAGAGAAATAATCTATATAAAAAATGCCCCTACGGGGCATTTTTTATTCTATATATTATTTGTCGCGTTTATATAGTTTACGGGTAATTTCTTCGAGCTCCTGCACGCCATTTTCGAGGCGGTAATAATGCCTTACGTAGAATAGGGTAACGACTAAGAAAATCCCATCGATAACGCCAATTCCTGTAGCAATAAAATCGCCCCAGCCGCCTTTTGGAATCCAAATCTCAATCACGCCAAAGAAGATGAAGAAAATCACCATGAAGAGCGCGAAAAACATCGTAACGATAAGATGAATGAAGCGTTCGTGCTGGAATTGCTGAGTCATCGTTTTATGATAGTCGATCAATTCCGGCGTCGGCTTTTCGCTCGCTTTCTCGATATATGTGATGTAGTCGCGTAGGCGCTTGTCCATTAGATGACGCGTCCTACTTCGTCGATTGTTGTAACGCCACGTAGCGCCGCAATAACGCCTTTTTGCTCGAGCGTGAGCATGCCTTCGGCGCGAGCGGTTTTCTCGATGTCATTTGTGTTAATATCGCGCACATCGCCGCGAATAAACTTCTGAATCGGCTCCGTAACGACAAGCTGCTCCATGATTGCAGTACGGCCATTGAAGCCAAATGGGCTGTTGTCAGACGGCTTTTCGCGCCAAAGCGTGATATCGTTCAAATCGAAATCGTAATCAGATAAATCTACGTCTTTCAAAACATCTTTGATGTAACGCTTGGTGCTCTCGTCTGGTTTGTAGGCTTCCTTGTTATCATCTAGGCGACGGACGAGGCGCTGCGCGATAAGTAGACGAACTGACGATGAAAAGATTGGGTTAACGCCAATCAAATCAATCATACGAGAGAATGCTGCGGAAGTGGAGTTGGCATGGAAGGAAGACAACACCAAGTGGCCAGTAATAGAAGCCTGAATCGCTGTACGAGCCGTATCGCCATCGCGAATCTCGCCAACCATCACGACGTCAGGGTCGAGACGAAGCACGGAACGAAGGCCATCGGCAAAAGAGCCGCCATCGTTAGTGTAAATCGGAATCTGCGAAATACCAGGAATGCCGTACTCGATTGGATCCTCAAGCGTAATAATCTTGCGCTCAGTAGTATTGAGTGCATTCAAAATAGAGTAGAGTGTTGTAGACTTACCAGAACCGGTAGGACCAACCATTAGGAGTAAGCCGCGTGGATGCGAGACGACTTCCTCAATCTCGTGGCGCTCTTCCTCGGTGATACCAAGTAGATCTAGGTTCAAGAGGCTCTCGTCGAAGTTAAAGAGGCGAAGCACAGCATCGTGGCCATACATCGTTGGCACCATCTCGACACGAATATTCAAAACGTGGCTTGCGCCGTCGCGATGAATATCCATCTGCATATGGCCAGACTGCGGCTTGTTGCTAGCAGTAGAAACATTTGCGCGAGAGCTGAGCTCGCCCATAAAGATACGATATTTATCTTTGCTAATTTCTGCGACTGGATGCAAAATACCGTCTACGCGCATGCGAATACGAATAACGTCGCGCATGTTTTCAATGTGAATATCCGAAGAACCGAGCTTGTCAGCCTGGTCGAGCAAGTAATCGAAGACGCGGTCGGTTGAAACGCTATCGAGTGTCTTGGAAACCTGATGAATCGTCTCGCTATCGCCCTCAGAGGCAATTTCGATATCGTCGTAATGGACCTGCATCGGCGGGTCGTAGCGAAGCATAAAGACCTGATAGGCGGAATTGGAAATCAAGAAAAATTCGGTGCGCAGACCCTTCGAGCTATACTCGTCTTCGATTTTTTCAATCGTGCTACTAGGAGTTTGGCTCGTGACCATAAACTGATACGGCTTAATCTCGTCACCTTCTTGGAGCGGAATAATAAAATCAGAATGCATTTGCTGCTTTTCGAGCAAATTCATCGTCAAAGGAATATCTTTCTCGAATTCGCGCGTATCGAGATAAATTAAGCCCAAAATGCGCGCCCGGCGAGCGGTCGCTTCTTCTTCATTTTGCCTACGCTTGGCTTGAACCTCACCTTCATCCATAATATAAGTATAACATGAAACAGCTTACGGTTATACTTTATAATATTCGTTCCACCTACAATGTGGGTGCAATTTTGCGCACTTGCGACTGTTTGGGTGTCTCTGAAGTAATTTTTACCGGCTATACGCCCTTCATAGACAAAGGTCTACCGCACGAGCAAGAGAAGCTTCGAAAGGCGATTCATAAGACTGCGCTCGGTGCGGAAGAGACGCTTCGATGGCGTCGCGCCGAAATTGAACAGGCGATTGTCGAACTCAAAGAGCAAGGTTATTCTGTCGTGGCGCTAGAGCAGGGTGAAAATTCTCTAAATCTCGCCGATTCGCCAGAATTACCAGAAAAAATCGCCCTCATTTTAGGTGAAGAAGTTCACGGCATTCCAGCCGAGTTGCTTGCTAAGTGTGATCGATTGCTCGAAATTCCAATGCTTGGCAAAAAAGAATCCTTCAACGTCTCGGTCGCAACCGGCATTGCGCTCTGGGAAATTACCAAGCCTTCCCTGAGTGGAACAAGAAAACA
Organism: bacterium; assembly: GCA_020626475.1. Taxonomy (GTDB): domain Bacteria; phylum Patescibacteriota; class Saccharimonadia; order Saccharimonadales; family Saccharimonadaceae; genus UBA2834. Next base: position 13,683 of record JAHKZT010000006.1, on the reverse strand, counting down.
TCTACGTACGCCGCACTAATTCCGACAATCATTGCGATACCGCGGATGTTATTGAGAAAGCTTGAGATTTCGTAAGCTAAAGTGTCGAATTGGAAAATACTAGCAAGTGGCTCTGCGACCATAATGGTAAGGACTGCCGCAAAGACAATTGATTCGGCGATGCGTAGTGCGCCAAAGAGGCCACTTTTGCCGGCGCGAAGATAGAGAATTAGCGGGAAACCGACAACTAAGATGCCGTAGAGCGCGTATTGTATCCAGACTACGCTTGCGCCCGGTATCCATTCGGAGATGAAGTTTGCAAAACCAGCACCCCAGTTTTCATAGACGGCAACACCTGCAATCATCGCTAAAAATGGCACGCCAACGTTATGGCGCACGGCAATAAATAACAGTAACAATGCTGCTAAGAAAACTGCCAATATCATGCTTATTTTTTACCATAAACGCGATACTTACGCAATGTGCCGCGCAGCAAAAAGCCCTTGGGATGAACCAGGGGCTTTTGTGGTTAATATTTTAAGCGCCGACTTTGTCTTTCTTTGGCGTGCGACTTGCGTTGTGTTCGACGTATTCGATAATCTTACTTGCGACATCGCGTCCGGTCACTTTCTCGATGCCAAAGCCCGGGGAAGCGTTGACTTCAAGACAGAGCGGGCCACGTGCGGAACGCATGATATCGACACCGGCAACGTTTAGGCCCATCGCCTTTGCAGCGGCGACTGCCATCTTTTCTTCCTGTGGTGTAAGCTTAATTGGCATACCGGAGCCACCCTTATGAAGATTGGAGCGGAAATCGTCATCGAGACTCTTGCGCTGCATTGAGGCGACTACTTTGCTGCCAACAACGAAAGCACGAATGTCTGTACCGGCAGATTCCTTTACGAACTCCTGCAAGAGAATAGAGACGCCGTCATCATTCGACAGGTAGAAAGCCTGAAGCGTAGATTTTGCTGCCTTCTTTGATTCGGCGAGAATTACGCCATTGCCGTGCGTACCGTAAGCGAGCTTAATAATCACTGGCATCTCGCCAAGCTGATCGAGAAGCTCATCGATGTCGGCCGTATTGCGCGAAACGACAGTTTTTGGCACGTCGACACCGTATTTTGCGAGCACCTGCATTGAGCGGAGTTTATCGCGAGCGCGCGTAATCGCAATCGATTTCGAAAGCACATACTCGCCCTGCATCTCAAGCTGACGCACAATCGCGGTACCGTACTTTGTCATGCTATTAGAAATGCGCGGAATAATTGCATCGTAGTTTTCGAGCGGCTTGCCTTTATAGAAAACCTTATTCTGGCGGTTTTCAATCGAAATATAACAATTTTTGTACTTAATGACGTCGACCATGTGGCCGCGCTTTTCCGCCTCCTCTACGAGGCGCTTGGTTGAGTAGTTGGCATTGCCGTTAGAGAGAATTGCGATTTTCATAGTTTTCCTTATAGAATTTATATGGGTTTTCTTTCATCTTGTCGTTTAAGCCGACAGGTGTATTCTTCTTAATGTTTACTAGATTTTCGTTTTGACTGACATCTACCAAGAATTTTCCACTCAGCGTTCTTCGACCAATCAAGATAGGGTAATTATGCGTCGAGCGATCACTTAAGCCGAAGCTGGCCGTGATTTTGTGCCCAGCGATTGTGACAAGAAGCTTCACGCGGTATTTTAAGGCTCTTTCGCCGAGCGAGCTTTTCGTCATCGCGACGCTAAATTTATCCGTTGCGTGCTCAATGCCGGTATAATATTTTGATTTCTTGCCGAACAGCTTAAAATGCAAAATATTATCTTTATCGACGAAGATATCGCTCGCCCATACTGCAGAGCTATCTGCGCCGGTGTCTACCTTGGCAGGAACACCCTTGATTTCGTCGCCGAAGTCTACCAAGACTTCGCGCCCAATTATGTCTTTGTCAGTCATAAAATTGTCTCTTATATCTAACCTTCTTATTATACCACAAGCGGTTAAAAAAGTCAATAAAGAGAAACGAAGAATCGACTGTTGACAAATAGACATGCTTATGCTAAACTCAAGCCAGAACAAGGTCAAAATAAAAACGTTCTACCTACAAAAACATAAAAACAAGAGACAAAAATGCGCAGAAAAACAAGAGATTTTGGGCGTCTCAAATTAGTCGCCATTTTCCTATTCGTAGCAGTATTGCTACCGAAATTCATTAACGCAAATGCCGCCAATGATCTTGGCTCCTTCGCCGAAGGTGAAACCGGCATTAAACTTTGTGCAATTATTGACGGCGGCAACGAAGATGCCTTACGCTTCTATGTCTCTAGCGACCAAGGCTTTTCTTCCGACGTAATCGTCGCGAAAGATAGCTGTAGGGCTATCGAAACTTCTGCCGCAAGCTACCGCATTCGCCAGTATGTCCCTCAGGAGTATGCGCTCGAGTCTGTCTCTGGTGGTACTGTAAATGCCGATGACACAAGCTTCGTAGCAACGAGTACTGGTCAATATGCAGTTATTTATAAAAATACTTTCGCGAGCAAGCCATATCTTCATACCTTTGGCTACACTAGCTCTAACGCTACTGCAACCGCAGTTGAGGTGAGCTTCGATGCTAACGGCGGCACGGGCAATATGCCGCCGCAGAGGTTTGGTCTTAATGCTGAGTAAAATCTCTCCGCCAACACATTTACCCGCGAAAAATATAATTTCACTGGCTGGAATACTAAGGCCGACGGTACTGGCGAAAGCTACACTAACGGACAAGCGCTCATCTTTGCTACTGGCGGCGAGCCCAAGCTCTATGCGCAGTGGGAATTTGTAAGTCGTGAGGCGGCGGATATCGTAAAAAGCCTCGCCAATGATCTTGGCGATTACGAAATCGATTTCACTAAAAAAGCCATCGTTTCCGACGATATTGCAACGGCAAACGGCAACGGCGTCAATAAATATACCGAGAATGGCCAAGACGTTTATTACTTCCGTGGCCAGATTGCGAACAATAACGTCATCTGGGCAGGTAAGTGCTGGAAAATTGTGCGCACTACGGCAACTGGTGGCACTAAGATGATTTATAACGGTGAAGTTGATACTGTAGAGAATAGTGACGGCGATCTGGTCCCGACGAATACTTGTACTGCTACTGGCACTGATACGCAGATTACGTATAATGGCGAGAATATATTTGAATTTAATAATGAGAAAACTTCTCCTGCTGATGTTGGCTATATGTATGGCGATCGTCTAGAGTATAAAACAATTCATGCAGATTCTACGGTCTATACTTTCGCTAATGATGTATTACATACTACCGACGGCACCTATATTCTTGATACTAGTGCTGGGCAATCTATCTCGGGTACTTGGGCTGACCAGCGCGAAAATGTTGCCGTCAGGTATCATTATTTCTGTACCGACGGCGCAGCTTCTTGCGATAATGCCAAGATAGGCTATATCTACTATGCGGATACTGCTGACATATACTATCTAAATATCGGTGGCTACGATGACATAGAAGCTGCTAAAACTGCCATGTATACTAATACGAACGATTCGAACGCAAAATCCGTCATTGAAGCTTGGTTTGAAGCCGAGAATCTCGATGGGCATATCGCCAATACCTATAACTATGAGGATGACCTCGATGATGCTATTTTCTGTAATGATCGTAGCCTTAGCTTAGGTGGTCTTAGGAGTAAGGACAGCAATGCTAATTCTTGGTATAACCGTCATGGTGCATATAATCGCAACACGATTGCCGTAAATAATAATTATCACCCGTCGCTTGATTGCGCTAATAAGAATGATGCCTTCACCAAAGACGATACGGCGAACGGTAATGGCAAACTTGCGCATAAAGTCGGCCTGATTACTGCCGATGAACTTACGATGGCTGGCATCGGATGGGACTATACTAATACCGCGTCATATCTGTATACGGGCGAAAACTCGTGGTCTATTTCGCCTTCTGACTTCGGCGGCAACGCGCACATGCTCTACTGGTACTCATATATATGACTGGAATATGTACTCCTACGTATATGGCCTACGTCCATCTGTTTCACTAAAATCCGGAATCGAATTTGCTGATAATGGCGCGAACGGCACATCGACTAACCCATATATCGTCGAGTAATTTTGCAAAAAACATAAGCATAAGCTATACTTAAAAATAGAGAAAAGTAGGTCAAAATATGAATATAAATCGCAAAAACAATAAAGGAAAAATCGCAATTATTGCCGCGGCCGCTATATTGGTTGCTGCTGGCACGACAACCTTCCTAGTTTTTGCGGTCAGTCGCAACACTTCCGTCATCGAGAACAAAGTCAAAGTTGCGGACAATGGCGTCAAAATTGTCGAAGACTCCGATGAGGGCTTTGGCAAGCATGAAATTACCTTCAAGAACGAAGGCGAAGATGGCGCAAAAAACCTTCTCCGCATCGCCTATAGTGAGACTTGGAGCAAGGCTGATGGCACGATTGTCAGCAATACTGCCGAAAACAATAACGTCGTCGTCAAAAACTGGACTACTGATTTCGTGAGCGATTTCGTTGACGGCGGTGATGGCTGGTATTATTACAAAAAGACACTCAATCCAGGTGCCGAGGTGAAGGTTCTCGATTCTATTAGCCTTGGCAATACTAGCTACGCGAAATACAATTATGACCTTTCTTTCCGCTTCGAATCAGTCCAGGCCGATTCGACAGCCGCCAGCACTCTCTGGGGTAAAACCGTAACAGTGGGCGATGACGGAGCAGTGACATGGGCGTTCTAAAGATTATTGTTCGTGTTCTTAGCTATATTTGTTATGCCATCATCGGTGTATATGCGTTAATTTGTGCGCCAATGATTACTGGTGCCAAGCCGGTCGTAGTCCTTTCTGGTTCTATGCGTCCAACTTTTGAAGTTGGCACGATTATTTACTACAAAGCTGTTCCGCAAGAGGAGTTAACTCAAGACAGTATCATTACTTACCAGATGGGCGACGAGCTCGTGACTCACCGCATCAAGCGAATCGAGAATGGCGAATATATTACGCAAGGCGATGCGAACAATACCGAAGACGGCAGGCCAGTCTCGTACTCAATGGTGCAGGGCAAGGTTGGTGGCCTAGCGATTCCGATTCTTGGCTATGGCGTGCAATTTATTAATTCTAATATGTGGGTATTCCTGATAATCGTAGCTATCCTGGTGGCCGAATTCTTGCTCAGTAACATAAAAAGTGATAAGATAAGCGTAAGCGAGAAAGGTCGCGGCCATGAAGAAGAATAGCACCTAGCTTATTAAACACAAAAACGTAACTAAAAAAATATTAAGAAAGGGAAATCACATGAAGAATAAAAAACCAATCATCGCACTCGGCGCACTCGCAGTCGTCGGTTTGATTGCCGGTACTATTGCGTACTTCACCAGCGAAGCTACCTTCGACAACGTCTTTACGACCGCTGTCTACAAAACCAAGTCCGAAGAGACCTTCAATAGCCCAGACAACTGGACTCCAGGTCAGGAAGTTCCAAAGACCGTTATTACTGAGAACCAGGGTACTATCCCAGTAGCTGTTCGTGTTTCCATGCAGGAAGTTTGGAAAGATGAAGGCGGCCATACTATTGATACGAGTACTATTGGCAATATCGAGGCTGCGCTTCCTTCCGATCCAAAAAAGATTGCAATTATCAATCTCGACAATACAAACGACTGGGCTTATGACGAAGAAACCAAAGCTTATTACTACAAGCGCGCTCTCGCCGCAGCAAACACTACCGGTTCCACTCCAGTCTATGACAGGACTAGTAGCTTCATTAAGAGTGTAACTCTTAATCCAAACTTACCAGTCCAATCCGAGTGTGAAACTTCCACTAATGAAAATACTCACACTACTACCAAGACTTGCACCACTGCTATCGAAGGTCTTGGCAAGGCGACGTATACTTTGACTCTTACTGTTGAAACTGTTCAGTACGATCAGTACAAGCAGGTCTGGTTCGCATATGATGCTGAGAACAACTACGCAAACGCCGTAGCTATCTCTGCAAACTAAGCTAGAATAACGAAACATAAAAATAGGAGCTAACGATGAAAAAGATATTTGCTATCATTCTCGCAAGTCTATTCATCGCGGCTCCTGTTTTTGCCGCGGACAACACCGTATATATTCGTGAAGCAGACGGCAAAATCGTATATGAAGCCTCTGACGGCTTTAACGAGCGTTTCATGTATCATGAAGGCATGACGCCGGGCGGGGAAGTCTATACAGACTATCTTAATATCGAAAACGGTACCTCTAGTGACTACGATATCTATTTCAAGATTACGGCCGAGAATAATTCCATAAAGGCCAGTAATCTCATCGAGCATATCGAGATGAAAATTTACATCGATGATGTGATTTTCTATGACGGTAAAGCCCGTGGTCTCGATTATCGTGCTCAGGGCGTCAATCTCACGGACGCTATCAAAATTAAGCATTTTGCATCTGGCGAATCTGTCCGCATGAAGGTTCTCACTCACCTTGATGAGACTTACGAAGATATCAACAATCCAGATACTTCCAAGACGCATTGGCACTTCTATGTCACCTCCGAAGAACCGGATCCAGAAGAGCCAGTTGAACCAGAGGAAGTTCCTCCAGCTCCAAAGACTAACGACGATTTTACGCCTTGGCTATTCGTTCTACTCGGCGCATCAATTATTCTATTCATTTTCATTACAGTTCGTGAACGTTCGGATAGCCGCAAACGCGAACGTCGCTAAAGGGGGCCACTAGCCGCTTCACTTGACGAGGCGGCATTTTTGTGCTATAACAACGGCAACGCTCTAGCGAATTTGTACCAGGAGGTGAAGATTATGAGCGAGAACATTATAGCAACGAGACAGCAAGTACGCCAAAAAATCGACTCAGTACTGCGCGAAAAAGCCGTCAAACTTGACGTTTGGAAGGCGGTATATTTCAATGTGGCATTCGATTATCGCGATGCAGCCGTGGTTAATCCGTGGGAAATCGGTCCAATTTCGGACAAGTTCCTGTGCTATGGCGATTTTCGTAATACATTGATTAGCTATCTGAACGCAGAAATCGGCGCAATCGCAAATCAAATTCGAGAAGCCGGCTTCGTTGACCGTCCGGAATGCATCTATTGCGACACCTATGTGGTAGCGATTTCTGGTCAGCTTATCGGCTCAAATATCTTTCTGTCTGGTATTTGTTCCGAGAACGGTCCAGATGCCAAAAGATTGAAGAGTATTCTTTCGATTAGCGACGAATATAGCCCCACGGGCGATTATCTCGACCTCGAAAGATATGATACTTGCTGAATAAAATGCTCCTGCCTTTACCGGCAGGGCTTTTTAGTGGTAAAATTATAGAGACGATGAAAGACCTTGCAGAAGATTTTGAATCTATCGCCAAGAAGGATAAGCCTCTTTTCGCCTGGATGGCGGCCAACTTTTTATTGAGCCTTTGGCTCTTTCTAATCCCGATTTTTAACCTCAACGCTGGTCGTGCCAAAATCTGGGCACGTTATTCGGATATCAATAATGGCTACGCGCAGAATGAGTGGTGGTATCTATTGTCGTTTACGGTTTTGGCGGTTACCTTTGGCGTCGGCCATACTTTAATTGCGGCTCGTCTACACACTAAGCGCGGCGGCGATATTGCGCGCCTATTCTTATTTATTTCTTCTATTATTATAATTATAGGAATTCGATTTCTCTGGAATATTGTTGACGAAGGAAAATAAAAATGTCAAAAGTTACCGAATTGCCGACCGGCAAACGCACTGCAAAATATCGCTTTTTCGAAATGCTACCAGCTTCTTTGAGTTATATCATGCTCGCGTTGCTGATTATTTTGTCGGCAATCAATCCAATCGCTGCTTCGGTCTATATTCTGGTAATTGTCATTATGAACCTCGTGAAAGCTGTCGGTATTGCTTTTCGTACTGTCCAGGGCTATAAATTGCTCAAAAAGGGTGTTCGCGTTGACTGGCATAAACGCTTCCTAGAGCTCGAAGATGCCGCTGGTAGCTACGATCGCCTCGCTGGCACAAAGAGTGAAGCCTACGGTCATAAAGAACATCTGCGTAACCTTTGTAAGATTGCTGCATCCGAGGAGGGCTATTTTCCAAAGCCAAGTCAGATTTATCATGCGATTATTGTGACGATGTATAACGAGACACTCGATGTGCTTGCGCCGACGCTTGATTCTGTCGTTGATACGACTTTTGATAAAGATCATATTATTCTTGTGCTCGCCTACGAAGAGCGCGGTGGGGAAGCGGCCGAAAAAGTCGCTAAGACGCTCGAGCGCAATTACCGCAAAAAGTTCGGTGAGTTCATTCTTGCAAAGCACCCAGACGGCATTAAGGGTGAAGTCATTGGCAAAGGCGGAAATATTACTAATGCCGGTAAAGTTCTCAAAGAATATGTCCGCGAGAAAGGTCTCCGTTATAGTGATGTTATTGTTACGACGCTCGATAGTGACAACCGTCCACACAAGGTCTATTTCGACCAGGTGGCTTACGAATATATCGTCCATGAAGACCGCAAACGCCTTAGCTATCAGCCAGTTTCACTATTCACGAACAACATTTGGGATGCGCCAGCTGTCACGCGCGTTGTTGCACAGATGAATTCGTTCTGGAATATTATTTCCGCTATGCGCCCGCACACGCTGCGTAACTTTGCTTCTCATTCCCAGCCGCTCGACGCGCTCGTAGAAATGAATTTTTGGAGCACTCATACGATTGTTGAGGACGGTCACCAATACTGGCGCTCGCTCTTCTATTTTGATGGCGATTATGAAGTTTTGCCGATTCGCGCGCCGATTTATCAGGATGCTGTACTTTCGGATAATCTTTGGAAGACGCTTAAGGCTCAATGGGTTCAGCTTCGTCGTTGGGACTATGGTGCTAGCGATGTCGCCTATGTCGGCAACTATCTCTTCTCGAAGAAGCGCACCGTACCACTATCTTCGCTCGTTCCGAAATTTATTCGCCTACTTGACGGCCATGTAACACTTGCTGCGATTGCGCCAATCATCGCATTCGGCGGCTGGATCCCATTAATCTTTAACTATCAATCGCGCGACCTTATTTCACATAATTTGCCGACCGTGGTTAGCTATGTTCAAACGGTCGCGGCGCTCGGTATTTTTATCTCGCTCATTTTGTCAATAAAGATGCTGCCGCCAAAGCCAGCTCGCTATAAACGCGCGCGCCATATAATGATGGTCCTGCAATGGATTCTTTCGCCAGTTATCTCGATTATCTACTGCTCATTCTGTGCCTATTATTCGCAAACGCGTCTCGCAACTGGCCTCTATATGGAGAAGTTTGACGTTACCGATAAAGCTGTCAAAAAATAGTATTACAACACAAAAATAAAAAAGTGCATAAAATAAAATCTTTATGCTTCGCAGGGCAATAGTTCTGCGATATTTTTGTTATAGAAAAAATAATTTGGAGGTAATATGCGGAGTCCGTGAGTAGTTTTTGTTGATCAAAAAGTAATTAATTAGGAGGAAATATGAAGAAAATATTTATTGGAGTTTTTGCCGCTCTAGCACTGGCGGCCTTTGCCGCCATGCCGAAATCATCAGCCATATCTGGTACTACTTTACCAAAAAGCGCTAGCGTAAAAACAATTCCGCTTTCGCATACGATAAAGAACGTGAGCGGTAAGATTGATGTTGGTTTCGATTTTAGACTAATTCCTGGCGCAGACAATCCTGCAACCGTTGGCGGCGCAAACATAATTAATACTGCTCAAATAATTACAGATGTAAATCCGGAAACTAGAGAAGCAACAGCTAGCTGTATGCTAAATTTGTCGAGTCTATATTTCTATAAAGTTGGCAACTATACCTTCACGATTGCCGAAAAAGAGTCGACCGATGAGCTGAATTTTCCTCGTGACGTAGATAATAAATATGATATCTATTTTCAAGTTACAAATAAGCTAGATGAAAATAGCAAGCCGACTGGCGAGCTTAATGTGCAATTGCTGGATCAAATGTATAGCTATAAAGAAGATGCAAAAGTATCTCTCGACGCGCGTTTCGAATCGTCCGCTAATTATACTTATGTAACACTGGAAAACGAAGTTAGGGGCGCTGGCGCCGATTCGGACAAATATTTTAAATATAAGATTAGCTTCGATGGTTTGGCTGAGGGTAGCGAACTAACGATTAACGGCCAGGATGCGGAAGTTGAGTATGAAGGTGAAAAGATTAGGACTGTAGCTACGCAGAATATTTCAGACGGCGATGTCTATGTTTATTTGAAGCATGGCCAGACCGTAACAGTCGGTGATTATGTTTCGGGCGATGTAGCGGCACGTGAGCTCCCGCAAAATGTTAGCTACACAATCGAGAAGATTGATAGCGACGATGGTTACGGTATAACTCTAGACAATTCCGAGACGAATACGGTTTCTAAAACTGTCGCGGCAATCGGTTCCGAAAGCTTCGAGACGAATAACGTAACGCGTGCGGCGAATAGTAAAGATGCGACCGTGAATACTGGTGTGTTTGTAGCGTCGTGGCCATTTCTTGCTGCGGCTGCCTTTGGTCTTGGTGGTTTCATGATCTTCCGCCGTCTTTCGCGTACTAGCTAATGAAGAGGGTTGTTTGTCGGCTCGGAATGGTGGCGGGGATTGTGATTATGATAACAATGCTTGTGGCGTATTATGCGACTGAGCAAGGAGTTTTTGAGACAGAGCCAGTCGGCATCATGGAACTACGCGAGCAAAATAAAACTCGCTCGCAAAAATGGCTCGATGGTCAAGTGGCATGGCTTCGTCTTGATGGCACACATATAGACTATCCCGTAATGCAGGCGAAAGATAATTACTGGTATCTGAATCACGATTATTACGGCGACAATGCTACGTCGGGCGCCATATTTCTGGATTATCGGAACGCGTCGAATTTTACGGATTCTATCTCGATTATTTATGGACATCGCATGAACGGGGACTTAATGTTTTCGGACGTCGCTAAATACGGCAATGCGGAATATTTCGCAGAACATACGCACGGTGAGCTAATTATGCCGAAACAGAGAATCGTTCTAAAGACAGAAGAGTATCGCGAGATATCTTCCGAAGATGAGCTGTATCGTGATTTAACTTGGAATGCTGGCAGGCCAGCGCTGATATTATCGACTTGCAGTCGCGGTAACCATAAGGCGAGAGACGTTTTAGTACTGAGCTATGAGTAGAGCTCGTCAACAGAGAGAAAATATGTTAAAATATAGAGTTATGAATGCAAGTGAAGTACGTCAAAAATATCTCGATTTTATGAAATCAAAAGGACACGTTCAGGTCGCACCTGCGCCGCTCGTGCTTGAAAATGATCCAACCACGCTATTTACCGGCTCTGGCATGCAACCGCTTTTGCCTTACCTTCTTGGCAAGCCACATCAGGACGGCACTCGTCTTACTGATTCGCAGCCATGTTTGCGTCTTCAGGATATTGAGGATGTTGGCGACCCGCGTCACACTACTGTTTTTGAGATGCTTGGCAACTGGTCGCTTGGTGACTACTTCAAAGAAGAGCAAATTCGCAATTTCTTCACTTTCTTGACTAAAGAGGTTGGTCTCGACCCGAAAAAGATCTACGTCACTTGTTTTATTGGTAACGAAAAATACGGTATTCCACGCGATGATGAGGCTGCTCATATTTGGCAGACTGTTTTCAAAGAAGCTGGCATTGACGCAAAAATCGTAGAAATTAATACGGCAGAAAATGGCGACAAACGTGGCATTCGCGAAGGTGAACGCATCTTCTTTTATAACGATAAAGAAAACTGGTGGTCTCGTGGTGGCGGTATTGAAACTACGCCAATCGGCGATCCGTGCGGTCCGGACTCTGAGGTCTTTTATGATTTCGGCGAAGACAAACAGGATGTCGAAAAATATGGTCAGAGCCATCCAGCTTCCGACGGCGCACGCTTCATGGAAATTGGCAACCAGGTCTTTATGCAGTATCGTCGCAAAGAAGACGGCACATTCGAAGAACTCGAGCATAAGAACGTCGACTTCGGTGCCGGTCTTGAGCGTATTACTGCAGCCTCAATGGATTCTTATGACGTCTTCCAGATTTCGCTTTTGAAACCTATTATCGATAAACTCGAAAAGCTTTCCGGCAAGACCTATGCTGCTAATACTTCTGAAATGCGCATTATTGCAGACCATCTACGCGGCGCATACCTTTTGACTGCTCAGGGGCTAAAGCCAAGCAATAAGCAACAGGGCTATGCACTTCGTCGTTTAATTCGCCGTGCTATTTTGAAGGCGCTCAACCTCGGTATCGAAGACAACTTTCTCGCTGGCGTTTTGCCAATGATTGCAGAAAACTACAAAGATCTTCCAGATAGCATTCTTACGAATCGTGAAGAAGTTCTCGACGTGCTGAGTCGTGAGGAAGCTGCTTTCCGTCACACTATTCGCCGTGGCATGAAAGAGCTCAATCGCCTCAAAGAAAGCGGCCTCACTGGTAAAGAATTGTTCATGCTTCAGGATACTTACGGCTTCCCACTCGAACTTTCCGTCGAGGAAGCAAAGCGTCAGGAAATCAAGCTTAGCGAAGACTGGCAGAAAGAATTCGATGCCGCTCTCGCAGAGCAGCGCGAACGCAGCAAGACTGCATCTAAAGGCATGTTTAAGGGCGGTCTTGAAGATCATGGTGAAATGTCTACTAAGTATCACACTGCAACTCACCTTCTTCTCGCTGCGCTTCAGCAGCTTATCGATCCAAGCATCTGCCAGAAGGGCAGCAACATTACCGCGGAGCGCATGCGCCTAGATTTCAATGTCGATCATAAGCTCGAAAAAGACGAGCTTCAGAAACTCGAAGATCAGGTTAATGCCTGGATTAAGGCAGACCTTCCAGTTGTTCATGACGAATACGACAAGGCTTATGCGCGCGATACTTTGAAGGCTCACGGTAGCTTCTGGGACAAATATCCAGAAAAACTCACCGTCTATACGATTGGAGACTTCGATAAGCCAACTTCTCGTGAAGTTTGTGGCGGTCCTCACGTCGAGCATACTGGCATTCTTGGTCACTTTGTTATCAAGAAGGAAGAGGCTTCTTCCGCTGGCGTTCGCCGCATTAAAGCAATATTGGAGTAGATTATGATAATCCGCAAAATGGAAGAAAAAGATATCGAAAGCGTAGTAGATATCAAGATTTTTGGTTGGCTGACGGCCTATAAGGGCATTATCGCTGACGAAGATCTAGAAATAGTAAAGAATTCTCGCGCGGAGCGTATCGAGAAACGCAAAAAAGATTTTCGCGAAAGTCACTTTATCGTCGCGGAAGAGAATGGCGAAGTTGTTGGCTTTAGTCGGTACATAGACGATGGTTCCCGTTCCCAGGAGGTCCCGGATGCTGATTGCGAGTTAATTGCACTATATGTAAAGCCAGAGTTCAAGCGTCGCGGTATTGGTTCTGCGCTTCTGAACTATGTTAGAGATGAGTTTCGTCAAATCGGCAAAACTCGTATGATTTTGTGGTGCCTAAAAGAAAACTATCCATCCCGCAAGTTCTATGAAATCATGGGTGGCCATCTTGTTACTGAAAAAGAATTTGAACTCAATGGTCATAAATATACGGATGTCGGTTTTTTATTCGAGCTGTAATTGTGCTACGATAAAATTATGAATAAGCTCGTGAAGCGCGGCCTCAAGGCCTACAACATCTTTCTGAAGAATAAAATTGCAGCAT
>JAHKZT010000059.1 GCA_020626475.1 bacterium | reverse complement strand
AAACCAAGCGGGTCCGGATCATCCTCGTGATAGTTATCGCTACCAATCGTAAACCATACCGTGTATGATGAAACGCCGAGGAAATCGAACCATACGCGAGTTCCGCTGATCTTAAATGAGCTACCTTCATTCATTAGTTTCTGGATCAACTCGCGCCTAAAGTCCACCCACTTAGTCTTACCCAGAATATATTCAACTGGAGTGTCATCATCACAGGTGCCGCTACCAATAAATCTAAATGGGTTTTGCGCTTCGCCATTCGCAAGAAGGTTTGCTAGACTGTTTGCGCCAAAAATTGAACCAAATACGGAGCTGCCACTTTGCCAGTACTGCGACATCGTTGCACAGTCGATATAGACTTTATTTTGACTCTTTTTAATCTCCCAATCAATAACATCGGAACCGTCCGTCTTGCTTTTAACATACGGATGATCAGCCATTACGGCGCCTTCAACGCCACCTTCCTCGGTGCTCGTAACTTTAGCGCAGATATAGTGCGAAGCCTCTTCGCCTTCCCTATCACTCTCAAATACGCCGAAGCTGGACCAAGAATAATAAACAGAGACGCAATATTCGCCCTGCATTTCTTTGAGCTCTTCCTCATTGGTCACCTTGTAACCCATGCCCTGAATGAATTGATCCTTCCATTCATAGCTACCGCCACCAGTAGACGAAGCAGGCTCAGAATTCTTAAGTAGCTTAAAGGCGCCTTCGAATCTGTTTTTGCCCGTAGCACCATAAGTATCATAGCCCATAAATAGCTGCTTATAACTTACGTCGCTATCATTCAAGTCGTTATAGACATTCGGGAAACCGACCTGTCCATCGGAAGTCGAATTCTTTAGAATAGTACTGTCGAAAGTGCCGTAATTCTTATACTCAAATTCGCTAGTAACATGCTGTGTGTTATAGGCCTGATAAATGCCCTCAAGCATCGCTTTCTTCATGATGCTGTTCATAGAGGTCGAGGCAAATGTAGGATGAACGAGAGTTATTACACCGAACACCGACGCAAGGACGATTGCTACTACTAGTACGCGCACTGCTTTCTTCATATTATTGTTTGCCCTCCATAATATCCGACAAAGCGAATAGCTGCTTGTAAGTATAAATGAATGCACCTTCGCGGACATTTATCATCCCGGCTTTTCCTTCGTCGACTACTGCCATAGCCTGTTTTAACTTCGTCAGCGATTCACCCGTAATTCCGCTAGCGCAAGTACTAATATTCTTCCCTAGACCGCCAAAACAACCATTTGCTACATACACTGCATATTTGTCCGCGAGGCCGGCAATTCTCTCTTTTGCATATTCCCTATAGCCGATTATTTTGCTAGAGTCGCCTGCAAATTGCTCATCAATCTTAGTGTAAAAATGCTTAATTGTTGCTTCATGTCCATATTTCAAATAGTAGGTTGAGAACTGAGTTTCAGTAATATCGTCAGACTCCTGCCACGTAAACAAGAACTTCATATATGCGTCTAGTTCGAACATTATATCCTGATATGCGTCGTATTTTCCTTTTTCTTCGCTGTATTTTTTATAGAAATCATCATACTTAGCTTTAACCGACGCAACATAGTCGTTATTATTCCAAGACCCACTAGCACAATATGACTTTTTACTATCATACTCTCCGGATAGCGCATCATTTTTGTCTTCACAGTTCAAGAATTTGTTCGCAAAGCCATAAAACTTCTCTTTGAGGCCGCCAGACGCTATAAGTGGATTACTGGTGGCAGGATTAAGAGCAATACCAATAGCCACAATAGCTATTGCTAAGACTGCAACGCAAGCGGCGCCAATTATTAAACGTTTCTTTTTTGAGTTCGTGCTCTGTTGGCCCTCCGCCATAACTATACTTTCGGTTGCCTGATTAAAGAAATCTGGCATATCTGCGTATGGCTGAGTTGGCATTTGCGCATTCTGCGCACCGGCAGCATTGTAGCGACGATTAGTCAAACCAAAGCGCGGAGACGTAGTCTGTATATCCGAAGAGATAATAACAGCTCCATTGTTTTCTGGCGCAGGAGCGGCAGGAGCAGTAGTAGTACTGACGTCCGCATTCTGGATAGCAGGCGCCTCCGAGTTAACCATCTCTTGCTGTGGTTCATTGGCAGTTTCATTAGCCTGGTCAATGTCGTCACTATTAGTAGAAGCATTTGAGGATGGAAAATCTGGTTCGTGCGAAATAATCATCGTCCCATCCTCATTCATATCTTTAATTTTAACATAAGCTTTTTAATGAATTCAACAACTAAAATACCCCACGCGGACGAATCCGGTGGGGTATTTTTGCAGTTTCCCGTCTATTTAGCTTCTGGGAAAGCTCTATACTAGGCGGTCAACTTTAGTTCAACTTTTTGCGGCTAATGATGTAGTAGCCAGCAGCGGTTGCGACGCTTGCTGCGCCGAACACGCCGGAAATAACAGTTTCTGCACCAGTCTTAGGAATTTCTGGTGTTTCTGGTTCTTCTGGCTCCTTGCATTCTTTTGCGTTGATAGAAACATCAGCGGTATCAGACTTCTCAGTCTTGCTATCGTTGTTGTATTTACCCTTCGCAACGTTGCGGAGAGTAGAATCCTTACATTCGTCTGCAGGAGTATTTACAGTAGCGTAGAAGTAAATCGTAGCTTCAGTACCCTTTGCGTAATCGCCAATGTTAATACCATTTGCGCTTACGATACCGTCACCAAGAGTCTTACCGTTGGTGTTCGCTGCGTTGTAAAGAACAGTGCTGCCCTTTACGTAGCTAATACCAGCAGGAAGGACATCGCGGATAACGACGTTCTTGAGGGTAGTGTTGCCAGTGTTCTTGAACTGGATGCGATAGCGAACAGTGTCGCCAGCCTTAGCAGTAACATCTTCTGCCCAGGTATTGCCACCCTTGAGTTGAACCATCTTATTGATAGTAAAGCCTGGGTTTTCTTTCTCAGTACAATCTTTGCCGTTGACAGAGACAACTGCGGTGTCAGACTTTTCAGTCTTAGCATCGTTGTTGTACTTAGCCTTAGCAGTGTTGGTTAGAGAAACTTTCTCGCAGATGTTAGCGAGATCACCATTCATAGTGACGAAGAAGTAAAGGTTAACAGTCTTGCCTGCAGCGACAGAGCCGATGTTGATACCATCAGTAGAGATGACACCGTCAGCGAGCTTCTTACCGTCGAGGTTAGTGCTACCCTTAACATAGGTTTCGTTTGCTGGAAGGATATCGCGGATAACGACATTCTTGAGCTCGACATTACCAGTGTTCTTGAACTGGATGCGGTATTCTACCTTATCACCAGCCTTAGCAGTGATATTTTCAGTAAAGTCATTGTTGCCAAGGCGAACTTTCTTATCGAGAGTAAAGCCTTCTTTACATACCTTGCCGTCAACTAGGACGTCTGCGGTATCTTCTTTGGTACCAGTGGTTTTACCTGCGCTAGTCTGAGCGACGTTGCGAAGAAGCGTATTAGAACACTTATCGGAAAGGCCAGCTTTGACCTTAGCGTTGAAGTAAAGCACTGCGTTTGCGCCAGCAGCGTAATCACCAATGTTAATACCATTATCAGTAGTGATATTGTCTTGGAGCGTTACTGGAGTTTTATGATTAGCGTTTACGATAGTCGTAGAACCCTTGATATATTCAAGGTTGCTTGGAAGAATATCGCGGACAACTACACCCTTAAGGGTGGTGTTGCCAGTATTCTTAACCTGAATACGATAACGAACCGTATCGCCAGATTTAGCTTTAACCTGTTCGCTCCAGGTATCAGTGCCGAGGAGTTTAACTTCCTTCTGGATGCTGAGGTTTGGAGTTACAGTCTTAGCGACCTGAGCCTTAACATGGAAGGTTAGGTAGCCAGAATACTTGTTACAGCCAGGGATTTTACCATCCATCTGATCATAACCAAGCAAAACGCCCTTGCTGTTTAGCAAATCATTGCTGAGCTTGAAGGAGCGGAGGTTACCGTTCTTATCAGCGTTAGCATAAGTTGCAGAACCAGCGACGTATGCGAGGTTGAACTTTTCACCATTCTTGGTTGCGAAATGAGTTTCATCCCAAACAGCAGTTGGGTTTGCGTTAGAGGAAGTAACCTTACCGCTAACAGTAATCTTAGTGTTGGTCTCGGTTGGGAGAACAACAAA
>JAHKZT010000058.1 GCA_020626475.1 bacterium | reverse complement strand
TCGTCGAAGAGAATAACGCCGCTGACATACTTTTCGAGATCTGGTGTAGTAAAGAAGATGTTGCGATAATCGCGGCGATGCTGTTCGTCGTCTGGAATGCTCATGGATTCGAACTTTTTATGGATGCTGCCACCGGATTCGTCTGCTGCGAGAATACCCTTGCCTGGTGTCATTAATTTTTTGGCGGTTTCTTCGATCTCGATCATATTCTTCTCCTTTTTATTAGCTGTTTCTACGCGATAATAATCGTCGGCGATTTCACGTTCTAGCGTACTGAGATTTGATGTGCTGCTGAGTTTGGAGTTTTGCGCATTTGCGCGCGCGAGCAGTAGCGCTTCGCCTGGCTCTTTGCCGAGGATTAATGCTCCCAATACTGACGCGGCAATGGTGAGATTAGACGTGAAACGCGTCATCAAATCTTTCTTGTTGTCTAGCGTCCAGAAGACGCGGCGCCCCATATATTCAATGTGATTACCGCTGATTAGGACGTGATTGTCGCGCTTCTTGTCGAGCGTCTTATTGCTAATAATAATATCGGCGCGCTCGAGTAGTTCAGCGATGTGGCTAGCGTTTGGATTAGTCTCTTTGCTTATGGAAAAGGCAAGTTTTGTGTTGCGGCTAAGATTTAGGAAATCGCAGATGCTAGTTGCGAGTTTTGGTGAGATGACGGCAGAATTATCGAGATAAATCCAATCAGGATTATCGCTAGGTATCTCCCAATTCGTATAGCTTGGTTCGCTTGGGACGAGTTGGCAGATATTGTCGTCTTGACAAAGGATGTAGCGATAGGTTGTATGGACATCTTTTGCGATAAACTGTCCGTCGAGGAAGGTGGCTGGCGTACCGGAGATACTGGCATTTAGGCCGAAACGACTTAGGACTTCTAGACTGATGCTGGCGCCACCATAGATACTAATGCGCGAGAAATAGTCGTGGCGGCTATTATTGAAACCGAAGTCGAGCCATTTTATGCCGTTTTGATCGGTTTCAAAATTATTGCTGCGATTGTCCATGCGCAGGTAGACGTCTTTCGTGACATTGCCGACGATGAGAATTTTTTTCATTATCTTCTACCTCCGATAGTGCGATATATTGCGAAACCGAGCGCACATGATCCAATAAAGCCCGAGAAGTAGATGACGACTGGGTCTAATGTAACTGGGTTATTGGTATTGTTTTTCGTGGAAGTCTTTACCGTCTCTGGCGTATTATTGTTATTGGTGGTTTCGCCTGCATCTGGCAATGGCGCATCGATAGGGTCTGTTGGCTCGTCAACGATAGGGTCTGTCATCGGCGTTACAAATAAGCCGAGTTGGCTTGTACTACTATTGCCCAGTGCATCAGATGCGGTAATGTAGAATTCATATGTGGTTTGGTAATCTAATCCAGATAATGTAAAGCTAGCGGTCGTCTGCGTATTGACATTGTTATAGCTAATCGACTTTTGCTGATAACTGCCAGTGCTTCCCTTTTTGCGATAATAAAGTGTCGCATTCTTTAAGCCGCTTTGCGAATCGAGGATTGTAATTGTGATAGAAGTATTATTGACGTTTGCTGCATTTGCGTTTGGAATTGAAGCGAAGTTCGGGCCAAGTTTATCTATATTAGTGATGGTTGCAGTTGCTTTGCCGCTATTGCCGGCTGTATTCCTGAACCAGACAGTATAAGTGCCGTTATCTGCTACGGTTGCATTAGACACTGGAATCGTGTAGAGGTTGGCTGAGATACCTTCCGTTATCCAGTCGGCGCTTGTTGGTGTAGTAGAGTTGAGCTTGTACGCTACGCCATTAATTGGGGAGCTACTTACTGCGCCTACCTTAATCGTGCTGCTCTTTGCCCAGGCGGCTGAGCTATCTGCTTTCGCATAGACATGCGGGATATTGAATTTTTTGGCACCGAAATCTACGACACCATTACCAAATAAGTTGGAGTCACCTAGTGAAACTGCGTAGGTCTTTAGTGCGGCAATGATTTGTGCTGGAGAGTAATTTGGATTTTCTGCCTTAATGAGGGCTGCTGCGGCGGCTAGGAATGGCGAGGAGAAAGAGGTGCCACTAATAGGACGCATTGCATTGTCGCTGGTAATTGATTGATCGGAAACTATGTCGGTTGATTTGATAATGGTAGGAAGTAAGAGGTTTTCACCCGGCATTGCGAAATCGATTTCTGGGCCATAATTGGAAAACGAGCTCGAGAAGCTGCGGTCGGACTTAATAGAAGATACGGCGACGACGTCTGAGCAGTTTGCGGGAAAGCTTACGGCATGTGCTTCGTTTCCTGCGGCGGCGATGACGAGCACGCCGTAATTATTTCTAATTTGGCTGAAGAACGAAACGAATGATTCGTAATCGGAACATTTAACAATATCGCTCTCGTTTTCCGAATCGAAGCCGAGGCTTAGATTAATGATATTTACTTTGTCCTTCTCGACGGCATTAGATATGGCCTCGAATACATTCAGGACACCTTCGGTACCATTAGTCTTTCCGCTAGCATCAAAGACCTTTGATGGGTAAATTTTGACATTGGACGGTGTCGATTCGGTAATGACGCCGGCGACGCTGGTGCCGTGGCCATTTTCGTCGTCTGGATCGGCGTCGTCATTAATATAGTCTCGAGTATTCTCGGTAATAACTATGCGGTCATTTATGTTGTTGCTATTTTTGAATGCGAGGTGGTCTTTATTGATGCCGGAGTCGATTACGCCGATTTTAACGATATTATTATTACTATTCAACTCAAGCCAATCAGTGTAATGATCTGCACCAATATTCTCTACTCCCCAGGCATATTGGCTACTTGGGACGCTGGATAGTTTTACTTTTACGTCTACATCGATGGATTTTGTACTATCGAGGTCGGAGAGGTTGAGATAGGCGTCGCGAGTAGCGTCTTCGGTTTTGAATTCGAGAACATAAAAGCCTTTGATAAGAGGCGTAATTTTTGCGTCGTAGGCTGTAAGAGATGAGTAGTTGTCGGTTTGGACAATGAGGCGTTTTAGAGAGAAGTCCATCCCGTAGGTTTTCTCGGCAGACGTAGGCTGTGGTGCTGTGATAGGAGCTGCTTCGCTTGATTTGATGATTTCTAGCTCTTCACTCTGGTCTTTGTCTTGCTCGGTTGGAATTTCTAGCTGAACGTCCGCAGTCTCTTTGTCAACGACTTCGTCGTCATATTCTGCGGAGACACGCCTGTCTACGTTTGATATGCAAAAAATAATAGCAATAATTGATAGCGCAAGCGCCACGGCCTTTTTAGCCATAATAAAAACACACCTCTCTTGTTAACCTTATGCTTAAATTATAGCATAAGCTGAATGTGGTATGACTATAATTCGCTCCAATTGCGGCCGATTTTTACGTCGACAGCGAGCTTGACTGGAAGCTCTGGTGCAACTTGCTCCATTTTATCTTTGAGCAATGTCGCGATTTGGTTAGCGTCTTGTTCGTTACACTCAATGATGAGTGAGTCATGAATCTGAAGAATTAGTTTTGCGTTGTCTGGTAATACTCTGTCGACGGCGAGCATGGCCTTTTTCATAAGATCCGCTTCGGTGCCTTGGATTGGCATGTTGGCGGCGGCGCGTTCGGCAGCGGCACGGACGAGGAAGTTTGGCGCATTAACGTCTGGGGTTGGGCGGCGGCGGCCAAAGAGTGTTTCGACGTAGCCTTGCTCCTTAGCCTTCTTTAACTGTGTGTCGAGATATTTACGCATTGGTGCGCGGAGTTCAAAGTAGCGTTCAATGAACTGTTTGGCCTCATAGAAGCTCATATCGGCGGCATCGGAAAGACCTTTTGGGCTCATGCCGTAAAGTACGCCGAAGTTAATAACCTTGGCGGCGCGACGTTGATTCTTTGTAACTTGATCCATTGGTATATGGAAGGCGTCGCTGGCGGTCTTTGTATGAATATCGAGACCGGAATTAAAATCGTTAATTAGAGCCTGATCATTGCTGAGTGCGGCAGCGAGACGAAGCTCAAACTGAGCGTAATCGGCGGTGACAAAAATCTTACCTTCGTCAGCAACGAAGCATTCGCGAATGCGCTTGCCGTCTTCGCTGCGAACTGGGATGTTTTGGAGGTTCGGATTGAGGCTAGATAAGCGACCGGTGGCGGTGACATCTTGCGTGAAGGTAGTATGGATG
>JAHKZT010000057.1 GCA_020626475.1 bacterium | reverse complement strand
AGGCTCAGTTGTTTTTGGCAATAAATCTGTTTCTTTGTCGTTTTCAGGCTCAGTTGTTTCATCTATTCTGTTCGTCTTTTCAGTCTCGGTTGTTTGATCTTGTGCCGTGTTGGTGACCTCGTCTGCACAGAATTCTGGGTCTGACGCTATACTGCCTACTGATGCGCAGTCGGCATGGTCCCCCGTGAGGTCCACCGCCAAATCCACCAAATCCACCTGGACCGCCACCCGGTCCACCTGGTCCCATTCCTGGCATAGAAAACACCCCCTTTCTCCAGAAATCATTATAATTATATCACGAATAATCTAAAAAGTCAATAGACGCTTATGTTTATCTTATTCTCGCTGTCATGCTAAAATAGAACAAAGGGAGTATTTGGAGGTTATATGGACGAAAAGATATTTGAGATTATTTCTGATGAAGAACGCCGCCAAAGCGAAGGTTTGGAATTAATCCCAAGCGAAAACTATGTCTCATTGCAAGTTTTGAAGGCGATGGGCTCTGTTTTGACGAACAAATATTCGGAAGGTTATCCGAATTTTGAGGGATTAGACGGTTCTGATGCAAAGGCACTAAAAGAAACGACGGCAGAAAATCATCGCTATTATGGCGGTCAGGAAAACACTGATCGTATTGAGCGTCTTGCTATTTCGCGCGCACGTCGCCTATTCCATGCCGACCATGCAAATGTCCAGCCTCACTCTGGCGCTCAGGCAAATAATGCCGTCTATAACGCTTGGCTAAAACCTGGTGATACTGTCCTCGGCATGGATTTGGGTCATGGCGGTCACTTAACTCATGGCGCACCAGTTACGCAAAGCGCGAAGATTTATAACTTTATCGGTTACGGCACAAATACTGAGACTGGCGATTTGGATTATGACGAAATCGAGCGTTTGGCGCTCGAGCACAAGCCGAAGATTCTTCTTGTCGGTTACTCAGCCTTCATGAAAATCCCTGATTTCGATCGCATTGCAGCGATTGGTGCGAAAATTCCGGGTTGTCTTTTGATGGCCGATATGGCGCACGTAGCTGGTCTTATTGCTGGTGGTGTTCATCCAAATCCACTCGATCATGGCTTCCACGTTATGACAACTACGACCCACAAGACGCTTCGTGGTCCACGCGGTGGTTTGATTTTGACCAAGGGTGTTGTAAGTAATCCGCTCAAGAAGCCTGGCCATACAATCGAGAATATTCCTACTCTTATTGATCGTTCGGTCTTCCCTGGCACGCAGGGTGGCCCATTAATGCATGTTATTGCCGCAAAGGCGGTCTGCTTCCATGAGGCTTTGCAGCCAGAATTTAAACAGTACGCTAAGCAGATTGTAAGGAACGCAAAGGTTCTTGCGAGTGAGCTGAAAGATTGTGGCTTTACGCTGATTGGTGACGGTACGGATAATCATTTGATTTTGATTGATACGATTAAGACTTGCGGCGTCGACGGTAAGACTTTCGAAAAGCTTTGCGATCGTTGCGGTTTGACTCTAAATGCGAATGCGATTCCTAATGACCCACGTAAGCGTTTTTCGCCATCTGGTGTCCGTCTCGGTACGCCGGCGATTACGTCGCGCGGTATGGGTGAAAACGAGATGAAGATGATTGCGACTTGTCTGAATGCGATTGCAGACTTTTGTCCAGCGCGCAACAATGGCAAATGGCAAGATATGGAAATTATGGGCAAGGTGATTGTAGAGCTACGCGAAGCGGTGCGCTATCTTGGCAAGAAATTCCCTATTCCTTCAGTAAAGAAATAAGACAAAAAGATATCCCCGACTGGTTAAGTCGGGGATTTTTGTTTAAGAAAAATTAGATTTAGATTTCTTTGCCAAAGTCTGATGGTTCAATCGTATAAATTGTGCCATCGAATTCGCTCGGTTCAATAGTGCGGGTTGGCTCTTTGCCAAAGTCTATTGGTTCGATAGTGGAGGTTGGCTCTTTGCCAAATCCACTCGGTTCGATTCTATAAATCGGACCGTCGTCCGGAAAAGGAAAGTAGTCGTCCTCTGTAGGATTGACTGTGTCATTAATAGTTGTCTTTGTTATGGCGACACTGGTCTGACTTGCTTTCTTTTTCGATGCTCTCTTCGATGGCTCAGTTGCGATTGACTCTTCTGCGTTTAAGCTAGCTACTTTTGTCGTCGCCGAAAGGCGAACGATTTCTGGTGCTTTGCTAAAAACGTAAGATAGACTAAAACCGATCAGGGCGATCATAGCGGCTAGGATAATCATAACCTCTAATTCATTCTTTATACTAGTAAAGAGCTGATAATAAATCTTTATGAATTCTATTATATCACAAGTGTAATAAAATGTCAATAGGTTGGGTAGAAAAAATCCCCGGCCGTTTTTGCTGGTCGGGGATATGCTTGAGTTACGGTTCCGGCGTTTCGCCGCTGTCGGCGTCGTGATTTGCGCCGCCGAAGTAGTCGCCGAAGGCATCTGAACCACTGAAATCTGGAACATAATCACCTTCTTCAGGCGTTCCAGCGGTCTGTGTGCTCGTATTAGGAATGTCTACGTCGGTTTGTTCGTTTGTGTCGTCAAATTCGACGTTTCCGGGCTTGCCGAGGTCTTCTTCCGTGCTAGTAGCAGTTGTGGCTTGCGCTTGAGTATCACTGCTTGGTGTCGTGGCGCTCGAGTTGTTGTTCTCGTTATCGCTACTCTGGTCATTACTATTATTTTGCTGAGCGGGTGGCGCAGCTTCGCTGGCTTCGGGCTGCGTAGTTTGTGGAGCGCTGCTTGTAGTTGCTTCGTTTGAGCTTTCAGTAGTTGGTGCAGCTTCAGTGGTAGGTGCAGGATTCTGAGTTGTATTCTCGGTTGTGCTTTGCTGACGCTGCGTAGACGAAGTCGTGGATTGTCTACGCGTCGAGCTGTTGTTAGTTGGAGTTGCAGTTTCCTCGCTCGACTCTTCGCTGCTGCCTTTCTGTTCGATATGCTGAATTACTTCAGTATTCGTCTCAGGCTTAGCTTTCTCGTCTGCCTTAATGAGGATGACGAGCCCAACTAACAATAATACGCCCATTAAGATTACTATTAATCTCTTCATATTTTTTGCTTGCCGGTCGCAAGCATCCTTCCTTTCTCTTCTGTGGACCGGAAAAATGATTGCTCTGGCTAGCTAAAATACATCAAACTAGTGAAGAGCGTGCCTATGTAACAAAAAGCTATATAATATATATTATAGCATAAATGCATTAAAAAGTCAATGAATACAGAGGTGGAATGGTCGGTTTTAGGGCTAGATTTTTGTGCGGTTATTGAGCGCGGAGGTAAGGGTGATCTGATCGGCGTATTCTAGAGAAACGCCGAGTGGGAGGCCGCGCGCAAGGCGAGTGATTTGTAGCTCTGGGTATTTTTCGTGAAGAAGTTTGTCGAGCAAGACGGCGGTCGATTCGCCTTCGACGGATGGATTCGTAGCAATAATAATTTCTTTTACGTCGTCGGCCTCTACGCGCGCGATAAGCTCCTTGATATGGAGCTGGTCGGCTGTGATGCCGTCCATTGGCGAAATAGCGCCGCCAAGGACGTGATAAGTGCCTTTGTAAGCCTTGGTGTGCTCGATGGCATAGATGTCGAGTGGCTCTTCGACGACGAGGACGATAGACTTGTCGCGCGAAGGATCTTCATAAAGCGGCGAAACCTCGTCTTTGGCGTCCATAATTGCAAATGTGATTGGACAGCTTTTGACGCCATCATGAAGCTTCGAGAGTGAACTTGCGATGTTTCGTGCGATATTCTGATCGGATTTCAGCAAAAAGTAGGCGTAGCGTTCGGCGGTACGCGAACCTACGCCTGGTAAGCGCCCGAGCGCGTCGATGACGTCATTCAGAGCACTTGGAAGCATATTACATTCCGAAGTTGCCGAGAGAGCCCATGAGTGGCTTCATCTTCTCGGTTGCGATTTCTTGTGCTTTTGCGAAGCCGTCGCGCATACAGTTTTCAATCCAGCGCTCGAGCTCATGAATATCATCTAGATCAACCTTAGCTGGGTCGATAGTGACTTTCTTTACCTTAAGTTCGCCAGTGATCTGAACAACAACTGCTTCGTCGCCAGCTTCAACTTCGACGATTTCGTTTTTGAGCTCTTTCTGAGCTTTACGAAGTTCATTAAGCATCTTCATTTGGTCCATAGTGGCACCCATACTACTTTTCTCCCTTTTCTTCTT
>JAHKZT010000056.1 GCA_020626475.1 bacterium | reverse complement strand
GCGTTGAGAAGAGCTTCTTGATGCACAGCCCACTCGTAGAAAAGGTCGAGATTGTTCGCCGTGGCAAGGTTCGCCGCAACAACCTTCGCTATCTCCGCGAGCGTTCCGGTAAGTCCGCACGTCTTGCTCAGAAGGATTTCGATCGCCACGCAGTGAACGAACTCCCAGTTGAGGAAGAAGCACCAGTTGAGGCTCCAGCAGAAGCTGCAGAAGCAACTGAAGAAAAAGCGGAAGCTTAAGCTTGAAAAAGCTACTTGGTATAGATGAAGTCGGCAGAGGTCCCTGGGCGGGGCCTCTTGTTGTTGGCGCGTGCGTTTTGCGCGAACCGATTGATGGTTTAACGGACAGCAAAAAGTTAACGCCGAAAAAGCGCGAAGCTCTGGCGCCGATTATTCACGAAAAGGCATATTGCGGGTTAGGCTGGGTTTCGGCCGCAGAATTAGATAAGATTGGCTTATCTGCCGCGCTACGTAAGGCTTGCCGCGAAGCGGTTAAGCAAGTTCAGGCGGCGCACGCAGAATTTAATGGCATTATCATTGACGGAACAGTAAATTTTTTGAGCGATACACCGCTCGGTAAATTCGTTACGGTTCGACCAAAGGCCGATTTGCTCGTGCCAGAAGTTTCAGCGGCATCAATCATTGCAAAGGTTGCTCGCGACCATTATATGGTCGAGCTAGCTTCGCGTCTCCCTGGTTACGGCTTCGAGAAACATGTCGGCTACGGAACTGCGTTGCACAAAGCCGCTTTACTTGAACTCGGCCCCTGCGAAGAACATCGCCGTAGTTTTCGCCCGATCGCTGAGCTATCTCAGAATATGATCGCTGGCCGTGCCGGCGAAGACGCGGCGGCGCAATATCTAGAGACGCATGGGCATAAAGTAATTGCGCGCAATTGGAAGACAAAATGGTGCGAAATCGACATTATTTCACAGCTTAACGATGTGTTATATTTCACCGAGGTTAAATACCGACACGATAACAGTGGCCTAGATGCGATTACGCCGAAAAAATTTAAACAAATGCGTTTTGCGGCGGATCTTTATTTGAAGGATTTTCCAGGCACCAGTGCGCAATTAGCCGCCATTGCAGTCAGCGGCGATAATTATGAAGTCACTGATTTTCTAGTCCTCGAGTAGGCTCGTCTGGACAGGTGGCGAGAACTTTTTGCATTGCAAGCTTTTCGGCTGGCGTGACCCAAAGCTGATATTTGTATTTAACAGAAATCTGGCGCGCGACATATTGGCAGCGAAAAGCCTCGTTGCTCGGAAGCCAAGTATCAGCGGCCTGGTCGGATTTTTCTTGATTGGCCGGACCGTCAACGGCGAGAAGATTTAATGGGTCCTGACTAATCTCGTAACGTGTAGCCTCATCGAGCAGACCTGCGCCGCTCGCCCAAGCATTACTAAGCGCCACCACATGATCAATCTGCACGGCGCTCGAAGTAGATTCACCGCGCACGAATTGAATCGTTTGGCCAGTATAAGGATCGATAAGCGTGCCGGAAGCGACCTTGCAACTTCCTGGCTTATATTCAATATTCGTAAGATCACGAGCAAGAATTGCTTCGCGCGTGTTGCAACCGCTCGCCGTCGTGCCCCAGTTATCGTAGAAGGCTTTGCGATAGTATTTCTGCGCAGTATATTTATCCTTTACGGCTAGATTCTCGAGCACGTCCTTCGCGAGCAAAGAATCAGCCTTGCTCTGCTCCGCCCGATAATCTGGCAGCTTGTCGCCCGTAAAGCCGAGCAAACTCGCATATTCATATGATTTTGGGTTCGTTAAAATAAGGGCCGCAAAAGCCAGCGCGGCAATAATTACCGCGCTAATTCGTCGCAAACGGAAACGCGCGCGACGGGACATTTTTAGTAGTTTTCCGCCTGAATTTCAAAGTAGGACTGAGGGTGATTGCAGACTGGGCAAACTTCTGGAGCAGAATCGCCAATGTGAATATAGCCACAGTTGCGACACTTCCAAACCGTTACGCCGTCGCCCTTAAAGACCATGCCATTCTCAATATTTTCGATAAGTTTGCGGTAGCGCTCTTCGTGATGTTTTTCGATTTCGCCGACTTTCTCAAATAGCTCAGCGATTTCGTTGAAGCCTTCTTCGCGCGCCTCTTCGGCGAACTTTGCATACATGTCAGTATACTCGTAGTTCTCGCCGTCAGCGGCATCTTTAAGATTCGTCATCGTATCAGCAACGCCATCATGGAGAAGCTTATACCAAATCTTGGCATGCTCTTTTTCGTTATCGGAGGTTTCCTGAAAGATGGCAGCAATCTGCTCATAGCCCTCTTTCTTTGCCTTGCTGGCATAGAACTGATATTTTACACGCGCCTGAGACTCGCCCGAAAAAGCAGCGTTTAGATTTTTTTCAGTTTTTGTACCTTTGATTTCTGCCATATTACCTCCTAATTTCTGTTTTTATTTTAGCAAACTATATCTATATATTATAGCATAAGCAGTATCAGTTTGTCAAGTGATGTATAATAGAGCTATGGGTATTGAGCGCGTAATTGATACTAGCCTCCACGAAGACGACGCCGAAGAGAACGTCGTTGAATTTTCGTTGCGCCCAACGAATTTCGAAGAATACATCGGTCAGAAACGCCTCAAGACGAACTTAAAGCTTGCAATTGATGCCGCCAAAAAACGCGGCGACGTACTGGACCATATTCTGCTTTATGGCCCGCCTGGACTTGGTAAAACCACAATGGCTGGCGTAATCGCGCACGAAATGGGTGCAAATTTCCGTGCCACTTCTGCCCCGTCGATCGAAAAGGCGGGCGATCTCGCGAGCATCCTTACAAACCTTACAGATGGCAACATCTTATTTATTGATGAGATTCATCGTTTGCGCCGCGCGGTTGAAGAAATCCTCTACTCCGCAATGGAAGATTACAAGCTTGATATCGTAATCGGAAAAGGTCCGGCCGGTCGCAGTGTAAAGTTGGATTTGCCGCATTTTACCCTGATCGGCGCCACAACACAGACTGGCAATCTAGCTGCTCCGCTACGTGACCGTTTCGGCCACAGCTATCGCCTAGAATACTATGGCGAAGATGACATTCAGAAGATTATTGAACGCTCGGCAAATTTACTCGAAGCAAAAATTGAGCCAGATGCCGCGAAGTTGCTCGCACAGCGCTCACGCCTCACGCCACGTATAGCAAACCGTCTATTGAAGCGTGTACGTGATTATGCAGACGTAAATGGCGACGGAATTATTGACGTTCCAACTGCAAAATCCGCGCTCGAGATGCTCGAAATTGATGAGCTTGGCCTCGATCCGGCCGATCGCAACATGCTTTCTTTAATGCTCGATAAATACGGTGACAAGCCAGTTGGTCTAAATACTATCGCTGCCCTAACTGGCGATGAAGCTTCGACAATTGAAGATTATTACGAGCCATTCCTTATGCGTCTTGGCATGATTCAACGCACGCCAAAAGGCCGCATCGCAACCGACGTAGCGAGAAAACATCTTAAAAAATAGCCGCCCTAGAAGCGGTTATTTTTCATCTTTTGGTTTTACGTTGCGAAAAACGATTTTATTGAATTTGTCGACGAATGGTCGGACTTCTTTAATCTTTAGACCAGCACAAAGAACGATGTAGAGAATCAAGCTAGTGCCCGCAATTACGAAGAACTTCGGGAAGGTTGCCAAGAAGGAGTTGTCTGTCGCGCGAAGCGGGAGAAGCTTCGTGAGCACATAGGAAACAGCGCCGGCGATTACTGAGGCAATTGTCATCTTGATAGCAGTAAGCCAGAATTCGCGGTCCAGTAGTTTGCCTTCGCGGTTCTGAATAATTAACAGTACGCCAACTTCGAACACGGCCGAAATGCTGCAAGCGTAAGCAAGACCCTCTGGACCGAAGCCCCACCAGCTAAGTAGCAACGCTGCAACAACTTGCACAACAAAAGCAGCGATCGAAACAAAGAGCGGAGTCTTTGCATTCTGCTTAGCATAAAAGCCGCGCGCGACAATATGATAGAGCGACTGCGTAATAATTGCGACAATGAAAGCACCGAGGACGCTAGCGATTTTCGGATCGCCACCGTTCTTAATAAAGTTCACGACATAGCCGCGAGTAAAGAATGCGATAATCGCAATCGGCATCGAGATGAGGATAATTGTACTGAGTGCCTCACGATAGGTTTCGCGGAATTTCGCGTCGTTTTTGCGCCCTGCTTCTTCGCTCAATTTCGGGAAGAAGGCGGTAGAAATTGCGACGCCAATGAGATTGACTGGCATCGAATGAAGGCTCGA
>JAHKZT010000055.1 GCA_020626475.1 bacterium | reverse complement strand
GAGTATATATATAGTCTATCAGAATTTCGGCTCTTCGGCGAGGTGATTATCTGTTTAAGCGCGAAGTTTTCTTCTTTTTGCGCGTTAAATGTTGCATATATATTTGCGTCGTCCGTCTTTGAAATGATGTTGTAGCCTTCATATTTACCGAGGAGACGATAGAAATCGCCGTTGGTTGTTTCGCCTGTTATGAGTAGCGGCGTATTTTTATCAATATTCTCGGAAATAATCGTTAGGTCGTCATTAAAATTGTCGGCGACGCGTGGCGTGTAATGATAGCCAAAAACGAAGTGAGAGAGGCCGGAGCCAATAATCATCGAGATGACGACGACCATTGGGATGATGCCAAATAGATGTGCGTACGGATTCTCTGGGAATAAGGAGTACCATTTATCGATGATAGATTCGACGCCGGCGGCGCTTAGGACTGCGATTGGAATAATGATAGCGATTGCGACATCGCCATTGAGGCCTGAAATAATAATTGCGTAGATTGCGAGAAGACTGACGACGGTGTTGCGCGACGTATACATTTTGCCAACAGAAGCAAGGATACCGATAACAACAAGTGAAACGGTAGCAAGACCAAAGAGTGGCGCAAGAAAAGTACTGTCGTAGACGAGGCTAAAGCTAAAGAATGGCGCGAAGGCGGTTGAAATATTATTGATAAACGAGCCAAGACTGAATTTTGGCATTAGCAGGAGACTCTGAATGTTTTCTGTTTTTAGAATACAGCCAATCACGAGCGGCGAAATCGTTAGGACGAAAATACCAATACTTAGTGCTAGTTGCCAGAATGTAAGCTGTTTTAGTGCGAAACGTAGATGCGGATGAATGATGCCGGCAGCGCAAATGCCAAATGCTACATAAAGTAGGTGCGGCGTGTATGCCGATAATGCGACGCAGAGGAAAAATGAGATAACAAGCATTGGGTGGACGCGGTCGTTGCCGACGATTTTTGAGCCTAGCCAAAGGATTAATGCGAGCCAGAAGACGTACATAATTAAAGGCGTGCCGTTTCCTGCTAGAAATAGGAATGCTGTCGAGAGTGTCGTGAGGATTGAGCCGATAATGGCAACGTCGTTTTTGAACCAACGGTTTAATAAAAGGATAATGAAGAAGCCGGCCATTACGGCGATAATGATTGACGGCAGTTTTATTGCGAAAAGATTTAGGCCAAGAAAATGAAGGCTGATTTTCTGGATTAGATGGTAAGGCATATCGATGATGTCGCCTTTGGTGATGAAGCTGCGGTCAAGTTCGCTAGATGCGATTGTGGAATCCATCTCTCCCTGACTAATACCGCCTGGCGCGATATTTGGCAAATAGCTTAAAAGCGCAAAAAAGATGAATGCTAGTAAAACATAGCCGATTCCTAGGCGATGTCGATACAAAAAGAATTGTTTTGTGCGTTTTTTCACTGCTATTAGTATATCATAGCAAGCAAAAGTAAACTACTCATGCTTAGTGTCGAGCGACATGAAGCGTACGCGTTCCTTGTCGAAGAAGAGTTCGACTTTGCCGGTAGCGCCGCGGCGGTGCTTCGCGAGAATAAGGTCGGCGATATTCTGGCGATCAGTATCTTCGTTATAGTAATCTTCGCGGTAGATGAACATAACAATGTCCGCATCCTGCTCGATGGAACCGGATTCGCGGAGGTCTGATAGCATTGGAATATTGCTTCCCTGGCGCTGCTCAACGGAACGGCTGAGCTGCGACAACGCAATGACTGGGACGTTTAATTCGCGGGCAATCATCTTGAGACCGCGGGAAATTTCGGAAACTTCATTAACGCGGTTGTCGCTGGCGCGCGTGTTGCTGCCAGACATAAGCTGAAGGTAATCTACGATAATCATGCCGAGGTCATGATCGTGCGCGACGCGGCGAGCCTTGGTGCGCATTTCCATGATAGATAGGCCTGGTTTATCGTCAATAAAGATTTGTTCTTGTTCGAGCTCGCTCATAGCTTCGGAGATTTTCGCGAAGTCTTCAGAATTGAAGTTGCCGGTTTCGAGGTTGAACGAGCTAACGCCGGACGCGTCGGCTAGCATACGGTTAATGAGCTGTTCTTTGCCCATCTCTAGAGAGAAGATGAGGACGGCTTTTTTATTAATCGCTGCGACGTTGCGAGCGAAGTTTAATGCGAGTGCGGTTTTACCCATTGCCGGACGTGCGGCGAGAATAATAAGGTCGGATTTATGGAAGCCTGCAGTCTTTTTGTCGAGGTCTGGAAAGCCGGTTTTGTAGCCAGCGATGGAGCCTTTATTTTCGTAGAGCTGCTCGAGGCGATCGAAAGTGCTGGAAAGTAAATCGCCGATGAATTCTGCGTCAGTACGGGTGTTTTGGTCGGAGACGTTGAATACGAGTTTTTCGGCCTGACCAAGGACATCTTCAGTTTCGCTCTTCTCGTCATAGGCGGCTTCGGTAATTTTTGCAGCAGCATTGATGAGGTTGCGGCGAACGGCAGCCTTTTTGACGAGTTCCGCATAGGCGGTAGCGTGTGCAGCGGTTGGAACATAACCTGATAATTCGGCGAGATAGCTAGCGCCGCCGGCTTTTTGAGTGAGCTTTTTGTTCTTGAGTTCGGTTTTTACGGTAAGCAAATCAACTGGACGATGGTGCTCATAAAGATTCCACATGGCGTTGTAGATATGCTGATTACGTTCATCATAAAAATCCTGAGGTTTAACAATCTCTGTCACGTCTGGTAGGGACTCTTCGGAAATCAAAATCGCGCCGAGTAATGATTTTTCGGCATCAAGGTTTTGCGGTGTTACGCGCTCGGTTACTTTTTCGTCAGACATCGATTTGAATCTCCTCTCCTCCACCCATTATTGCGGCTATATTTGCGACGTCAGGGTCGTCAGCTAATGTTTCTTTAGTAATTTCTACGCTCACGTCGTTTGGTATGACTTCGGTAATGAAATTGCGGCGTTTATCGATATTTTTTGCTTTAATATAGCTTCCGGTATATATCGTTAGGACTTTGTCTTTGTAGGTATATTTAGAGGCGATAATATCTCCAGCAAGCAACGGTGATTTTTCGGCGATATTTTTGATTACGGCCTGCCATATCGTGTCAGCATCTGCGTCATTCGCTACTTTCTGAGTGGTTGGAGCGGCTGACTCTGGCGCTGGTGTAGGCGCTGGTGCTGGAGCCGATGGTTCTTTTATTTCTGTTGGTGCTGGCTTTTGTGCTGCGGTTGGTTTTACTACTGGCGGCGTTGCTGTTGTGGCAGCTTTTTGAATAATCGGTGCTGGCGCTGCTTGCACTGGGAAACTCGGCATAGTATTTGTGCATAGTGCGACTAAAAGTTCGCCTGATTTGATATTTGGCGCGTCGGTTGGATTAATCTGGGTTAGCTTGTCTAGCAATTGAATATATTTTGGATTTGGCTGTGCCATGATTGCATCGATAAGTTCACTCGCGATAACCTCGCTTTTTACGCCAGTTTCAGCGAGATTAATGAGAAGCTGGCGAATATTATCTAGATTGCTATTGTTATAGGAATCGAGCAGCTCGGAGATTGCAGTTTCTTGCGGAAGACCAAGTGCACGATTGAGGAGTTCGGCGGTGATTTTCTTGTCGCTAAGCGTGGAGACTTGGTCGAGGATTGAGAGTGTGTCGCGGTATGAACCACCGCCACGTTTGACAACGATTTTTAATGCTTCTTCCTCGATGTCGATTTTTTCGGATTGGCAGATTTTTTTGACATGCTCGAGCATTGTGCTTGGATCAGCAAGCTTGAAGGTATAGATTTGACTACGGCTAGTGATAGTAACTGGGACTTTCTGCGCATCGGTTGTCGCCATGATGAAGACGACGTGCTCTGGAGGCTCCTCGAGAGTTTTTAGCAAAGCGTTAAAAGCCTCTTTGGTAAGCATATGAACTTCGTCGATGATGTAAATCTTGTATTTACCTTTGGTTGGCGCAATGTTTGCGCGCTGACGTAGCTCGCGAATGTCATCGATACCGCGATTGCTTGCGGCATCAATTTCGATAATATCTAGATAATCGTCTTCGAGTTCGTAATCGAAGTGGTTAATTTCGTGCGCCAAAATGCGCGCGACGGACGTTTTGCCCGTACCGCGTGGACCAATAAAAAGATAGGCGTGACCAATTTTGTTATTTTTGAGCGAATTGGCGAGTACGCTAGTGATTTGCTCTTGTCCGACTACTTCGGATAGAGTCTTTGGGCGATACCTCCGGTACAATGCCTTCATAATTCAATTATACCCTAAAACATCCCTTTCGTCTCAGGCTTCTCTAGGAAGAACGTCGTCGAGCTAGCCCGCCGTTGCGGGTAGCTCGCT
>JAHKZT010000054.1 GCA_020626475.1 bacterium | reverse complement strand
GAAGGTGCCACCATAGTTACAGACTGCGCTTGCCACGCCAGAGATAGTGCCATTACTGAAGGTGAAGGTCTTGCCGGAGTTATTGAAGACGGTACATTCGTTGCCCTGGATAATGCCATTATCTACTGTAAGGGAAGGAGAATCGTTCTTGATTGCTGGGTTGGCTGTTTGGGAAATAATCTTAGAATTTGCATCGAGATTGACAGTTGTCGCTACGTTAGGCACATAGAGTGTAATACCTTTATCGGCGCGAAGTGTGGAGTTTTGCATCGTGAGTGTGCCGCTACTTTGCATGAGGGTGTTGGTGGTAAGGGCGTAGACTTCGGTGTTCTTGATTATGAGCTCGCCGCGGTTCTGAATAGTTTTGGAGGTGGTGACGCGACCTGGATCGTCATTCTCGTACTTGCTGTTTTCGATGGTGAGTTTGCCGTCATTGTCGACGTTATCGCCAAGGTTTACTTCGTAGCCAATAATATCAAATACGATTTCGACGTTTTCTGGAACGGAGATTGGGTAGCTAGCATCAAAATCGCGGACAGCATAAATTTTGTAGCCCGTACGTGCGGAAGTGTTGATGTTGTCTTGGAGATTATAGTAGTAGATTGCTCCTTTTTCGATCGTTTTAGAGACTGCTTTATCTGCGTTGGATAGTTCGACGTGCTGGCAGTCTTTTGTAGTATTATGGGTGACGAATGGGAAGTAGTTGACGACAATGCCGTCGAAGGTCTGACGATACCACGGAGAGCCATCATAGCCACCGTTGAGACCAATAATACCTTCAATGTGACCGTCGTAGAAGTAGAAGTTGCCATTTTGTTCGAGGCCGATTTCGCTACCGATGAGGCGGATGTTGTCGTTATCAATAAGTGGAACTGTCTCGTTCATGGCGGCGCCTTGGTAGTCGTTAACGCCCATTATGAGCGTACCGTTATTGACGACTGCCGCGCCGGTTGGGTTTTGCGTGTCGATGATAGTAGAGTTGTAGTTATTAACTTCGCCGTTAATGAGTGTGAGGTGACCGGCGGCAGTGTTAATGATGTAGCCGGTGACAGTATGAGTATAGAGATCGAGCGTAACCTTCTTGGTGTTGGTGACGATTTCTTCGGTATCGACGAGAAGGGTAATAATATCATCTGTAATTGCTTCGGCCTCAGCTTTCATAATAGAAGAGTAGAGCTTGCCGGTGCGCTCGATGCGGGCAATAATTGGTGCCCATTCAGCAGTGAGGCTAACGTCGCCTTCGACGACAAAATCCGTTCCGCTAAATTGCGTTTCGGTGCCGGTATAATGCCAGTAGTCAAAGAGCCAACCATTGCGAGTGGCTTCGAGCATGGTGTACTTGGTGCCTTCGCGGACTTGGTAGGTTGAGGTTTCGGTTTTATTATCATAGACGCCGCCATTTGGAATGATAGTGACGGTATGGAAAATGGAGCTCCACCAGTTGGCAATAAGATCGGTGTCTTCGGTGATAGTGATTTTTTCGGTGTTGGCTGGAAGAGTGTCAGTTACATTCTTGGTCCAGTTTTTGATTTCGTGGTCAGCGTAGGCGATGTCGGTTAGGTCGAGTTCGGTACCGTAGTCGAGAGTAGCGGAATAAGTTTCAGTGTTACCTTTATACTTGCCGCCATTTGGATTAACGGTGACATGAAGATGCTTGATTTCGTAGTTTGCAGTAAGTGTGGTGTTCTTTTCGATTTGGAGTCTGTCGCCAGTCCAAGTTTCGTTGTCTTGATTGGTCCAGTTTTTGAAATCGTAGCCGGTTTTTTCTGGGATAGAAATGCTGGCATATTCATGAGGGCGGAAGCTCTCGGTATAGTCTGTTTCAACGCCATTGTATTTGCCGCCATTAGGCTTGATGGTGAGCGTGTAATAAACCTCATCCCAGAGGGCCTTTAGATTGGTGTCGCTATGAATTTCAATGTCGCCATTTCCGTCGATCTCTAGACCGTTAGGGTTAATTTCCCACTTTACGAAATTGAAGGTATCGCGAGTAGCTTCGTCGACGTGATATTTTTGACCATTGCGAACCTTGGTGATTGTTGGTTCGGTGCTATTTTGGTAGATGCCGCCGTTAGGATCGACGGTGACATTAAATGTTTCAATGTAAGCGATTTTGCCTTTGATGTGGAGCTCTTGGATATTTGCAGCATTTGCTGAGCCGCTGAAGAATAGAGCGTAGGCGACTGGTAGAGCGAGAAGAATTACAAAATAGCGGCGGCGGCTGTTAGTGCGTGTGATAAATAGGGCAATTGCGCCGGCGGCTACGAAGAGAATAGTGAGAGGCAGGATTGTTTCACTGAAAGTCGGTGGGTTGTCCGGAATAGTTGTTTCATATGTGACGTGAAGGTCATACTCTTCTAGTACGGAACTGGGAATTTTGTCATTTGTTTTTACGGATACTGTGACGGTTTTTGTACTACCAGCTTGAAATACTTCACCTTCGCTAATGCCGTCATAAGAAAATTCGATAAAATCATGTTCTGGGCCGGCTAGGGAAATAGAATTGATTTTGATGTTATGGTCTTCGTCGTTTTTGATTGTGGCTTTGTATTCGAGGGTTTGCTCGGATGCGAGAAAACTAATGTCGAAATGATAGCCTTCGGACGGAGTATTTAATTCGATAAATTCTGAATCTTCTGAAGTTTTGTCGAGCGAAACAATAGAAAGAGCAGAAGCTTGCGCACTAGAAAAAGCAAGCGTTGCTAAAATACTAGCTAGCAAAATTTTGATCTTCTTGACCACTTTTCTTTTGACCTCTCAAATATAAGTATATTTTATTACGCTTATGCTTGAGTTGTCAAAGTTATTTAATTTCTTTGATATAGAGATGATTGTCTTTGGTTGCGTAAGTGATAGTGATTTCTTTTTGGCGGGTAGCTCCGGAGTCGACGCAGGT
Source organism: bacterium (assembly GCA_020626475.1). GTDB lineage: Bacteria > Patescibacteriota > Saccharimonadia > Saccharimonadales > Saccharimonadaceae > UBA2834. The sequence goes on along the minus strand of JAHKZT010000054.1, from coordinate 1,458 downwards.
TTGATTCATGGCGCGTTTGATGGAAGCGTCACTGGCTTTGCCGCTGATATAGTTATCAAATTCCGGGATGGCTAGATTGTTTTGGGAAGCACAGTCAAGAATTTTGTATGGAGTCTCAAACTGATATTTGGCGTATTTTACAATGAACTGACCTTTCGACTTTCGGGCATTTTGTTCGATGTAAACATTGATAGGCGTGATGGCAATAAGTTGTTTATCGATATATTGACGGTCAAGTACGAAAGTGGCGTTTTGATCGTCGTAGTGAACGTATTCTTCCATTAGCCTTGGAGTGGCAATATTGTGATTTAGTTCTTCTTTGTCGATGTTATAGTTAAATTTGTCTTTGACGAGCGTATCGATTTCGCCGACGGTCATTTCGGTTTTGTTATTTTCGCCGAAATTGTATTTCATCGCGAAAATAATATAGTTATCGTCGGCACGGCTACTCTTGTCGCCGTCGTAGTCGACTTCGTCGAGATAGGGGAGGATGCGGCTAGCAAAATCATTAAGTGCGATGCGCTCGGTCTCGTTGATAGTAGTGATCTTCGAATAAGTAATTATGCCAGCGCTAACAATAATGGCGATTGCAAGAAGAGAAAGAAAGAGCTTGTTCGTAACGATGCGTTTAAGGATAAGCTTTATATTCATACTCTTATTATATAGCACGATTTTAGTATAATAGAGTAAATGAATGAAGTTGTAGGTAGGGCTGAGTATAAGATTGCCGATGCGGCAAAAGCGTTGAAGATTGATTTTCGTGACAAGGTGGTTTTGGATATCGGATCATCGACGGGCGGTTTTACGGAGTTTGCTTTGCGTAATGGCGCGACGAAGGTGATTGCGGTAGAGAAGGGTACGGGCCAGATGAAAGCGCCACTATGCTTTAATCCGCAGGTCGAGTTACATGAGAAAACGGATATCTTTGAATTTACTCTTAGTGAGCCGGTTGATTTGATTTTGGCGGACGTGAGCTTCGTGAGCTTGCGCGAAGTGCTTGGCTATGCGCGCAAGATGTTGGTTGCGCCTGGCACAGAATTGTTTGTAATGTTGAAGCCACAGTTTGAGGCGCGTCCATTTCAGCTAAAAAACGGCGTAGTAAAGAATAGTAAGATGCGCCGCGAGATTATTGCTGATTTTGAGATGTGGCTAAAAAATAATGGCTACGTAATTGTGGGGAAGCGCGATAACGAGGTGGCTGGGCGCTTCGGAAATGTTGAGCGCTTTTATCATCTAAGAGTAGCAAGATAAAAAGAAGCCGCTCTAACAAAAGAGCGGCTTTTTGGTTTAGTCTACGGGGTTTGGATTCTTGTAGGTTACGAACTGGTAGGGCAGGCCTTTGTAGTGCAATACTGGCGTATCAACGACGCGTTCCCAGCCTTCTGCAACGATGTTAGGAAAGAAGGCATCGCAGTCGAGGGTTACGTTGTCTATGAAAGTTACGAATGCGTATTCGCA
>JAHKZT010000053.1 GCA_020626475.1 bacterium | reverse complement strand
TAATGATTGTCGATGAGCACACCGGTCGCCTTATGCACGGTCGCCGCTACAACGAAGGTCTTCATCAGGCTATCGAAGCTAAGGAAGGTGTTCAGGTTCGTGAAGAGTCTACTACTCTCGCAACTATTTCCTTCCAGAACTTCTTCCGTCTTTATAATAAGCTTTCCGGTATGACCGGTACGGCATTTACTGAGGCAGAAGAGTTCCAGCAGATTTATGCGCTCGATGTAATTCAGATTCCACCTAACAAGCCAATCATTCGTGTTGATAAAGACGATCTTATTTATCGCACTGAAGCCGCCAAGCTTAAGGCAATTGCTGCTGAGATTCATAAATACCATGATCGCGGTCAGCCAGTTCTCGTTGGTTCTGATTCTATCGCAAACAACGAACGCATCGCTGCTTACCTCGAAAAAGAGAACATTCCATTCGAAATCTTGAACGCAAAGAATAACGAGCGCGAGGCTGCGATTATCGCAAAGGCTGGCGAAAAGGGTGCAGTTACTCTCGCAACCAACATGGCGGGTCGTGGTACCGATATTAAGCTTGCCGATGGCATTACTGAACTCGGTGGTCTCGTCGTGATTGGTACTGCTCGTCATGATTCTCGCCGCGTTGATAACCAGCTCCGTGGTCGTGGTGGTCGTCAGGGCGATCCTGGTACTACTCAGTTCTTCGTTAGCTGCGAAGATGACCTTATGCGCATCTTCCAGGGCGATCGCATTTCTATGATTATGAAGCGCCTTGGCGTTGATGATGATATGCCAATTCGCAACCGCATGGTTAGCAAGACGCTTGAGTCTGCACAGAAGCGCATTGAAGGCTTCAACTTCGATAGCCGCAAGAACGTTGTCCAGTACGATAACGTCATTAATCGCCATCGCAAAGTCGTCTATACGATGCGTCGCAAGATTCTCGACGGCGACAATATCCGCCCAGAGATTACTCGCCTCTACAAAGACGAGGTCGCAGAGCTTACTCAGTTTAGCTCTCGTGTTAACAAGAAGTTCAAAGAACAGTTCAAGGCCGTCTTCGATCTCGACGAGGATTTGATTGATTCTATTGGACTCATGCGCAAAGAGAAGGATCGCTATAAGCTCGCTCTCGCCGCAGTCGAAGAACTCTACCGCGACAAAGAGATTGAGTTTGGCGAAGAGACTATGCGCAAGATTGAGCGCGAGGTTTATCTCAATGTTCTCGATACGCTCTGGATGCAGCATCTCGAAAATATGCAGCATCTTCGCGAGGGTATCCACTGGCGTTCTGTTGGTCAACGTGATCCACTCGTAGAATATCGCTCCGAATCTCAGAAGCTCTTCGACGGTCTCCAGCGCGCACTCCGCGAGGAAGTCATGAAGATTCTCCTCACGCTTCGCATGCAAGAGGTCGCAGAAGTTTCTGATGATAAATATGACACTGAGCTTACCAAGATGGCTGAAAGCGCAACCGAGAAGGGCGTTAACGAAGTCTCTGCTGGCGTCAAAAATATGGATGATGAATTCTCTAAAGACGAAAATGGCGTAGGTAAAGCTCCTGAGCGCAAGTCGAATGTCGGCACGAGCAAGAAATCTGGTGCTAAAAATACCGATCGCAATGCAAAGCGTAATGCTGCTCGCAAATCCAAGAAGCAAGCCCGTCAGAACAAGAAAAAAGGTCGTAAATAATTTGAAACATTCAATCGAGGAGGTCCGGCTCAAAAATGGCGCCCGGGGCCTCCTCATCGATGCGCCAGGTAGTCCCGTTTTTAATATCCGGGTCATTTTTCGCGCCGGCAATAAATTTGTAAAATCTCCAGAAATCTATGAGGTCGCACATCTCATGGAGCATATGGCCTTTGGTCGCAATGCGAAATATCGTGACGAGCAGGCCTATGAAGCAGATTTTACGAAGAACGGCGCATATCATAATGCCTGGACGTCGGATTGTTTTATTGCCTACGAGTCTGAGTGTGCAGATTTTGAATGGAGGCGTATTCTTGAATTGCAAGAGCTCGCCGTTGCGGAGCCGCGCTTCAATGAAGAAGAATTAGCGAGCGAGAAGGGTAATGTTCGCTCGGAATTAACTGGCTACCAGAATGATTATGCACGTCTAATTTGGCCAAAGCTTCAGCAGGCCCTCGGCGAAGAAGTCTTAACTTATGGCGAACGTCTCAAGACGATTAATAATATCGAGCTCAAAGACGTTCGTGACCACTATCGCCGTACGCACACGGCAAGCAATATGCAGTTTATTATCACCGGTAACTTGCGTGGTCGCAAGCGTAAGATTGTGAATATGTTAGAAAGCTGGGCATTGAAGCCGGGCGAGAATTATGAACTGCCACTCTCTGCCTTCCATGCTTCGCAGCCGGTATTGATTCGCCGTAAAGACGCAAGTAATATGAGTTTCGGTTTTTCGTTTGTGATTCAGCGTTCGCTTTCTCCAGCAGAGCAGTATGCCATGGGTTGTCTGAATCATATCCTTAATGGCACGATGAATAGTAAAATCTTTGGTGCTGCTCGCAAGAAGGGCATTGTCTATGGTATGGGTTCGCAGACCGAGTCGGATAAATGGTCTAGTACTTGGGACTTTGACGGAGAAGTAAACGCAGAAAATGCTACGGATCTCTTTGATCTGATTGCGGTCGAGCTCGGTAAAGTGATTAATGGTGATATTTCTGAAGAAGACATCGCCGCGGCGAAAGCCTATGCGCTTGGCCATCATCAAATGTTGGCACAAACGGCAGATCAAATTAGTGCATACTATCTTCGTGACTATATTACGGCTGGCACTTATCGACCAATGGACGATGCACCAAAGATGATTGAAAGTATCGACAAGAGTACGATCGTTCAGCTCGCGCGTATCTTCATGCAATCTGGTGTTTCGGGTCTTGCGGTTGTCGGTAATATGAATAAAGCAATGCTTGATGAGCTCTGGCAACGCATTCTTGATACAGTTTAAGAAATAAAAAACCACCCGAAAGGGTGGTTTTGAGATGGAAGCTTATTCTATTCTCGTAAAGCATGAAGTGTCGCCGATTAATACGCGACCGATAGCCTTGATGTCGTTGCTGCTAAGCGTTAACATTTCTTTGCCGATTTTCGCATAATAATCGTCGACATTCTGACTCCGAGTTAAAGATCTTTGCCATACTTCGCCGTTGTCGTCGTAATAAACTAAAGCCGGTGCGGCTTCTGTCTCGAAATCAAAAGCAAGCGTAGTCTTTCCGTCCGTCCAGCCGTCTGGTGTTAATTCTAGTTTATAGCTGTATAGGAATGGTTCTAACTCTAGCACGTCGTCGTAAGTATAATTCTTGACGCGCGTCAGGCAGAGTTCATCTGCTTCTTCGAGAATTTCCTCATGACGGATCTGCTCTTCTTCGAGCTTATCCTCTAAAGCTTGCTCTTGACGAAGTAATTCGGCATTTTTGTAATCATAGTTAAGAACTATAAAAACGACAGTCGCAATTAACATTAGGCTAATCAAGACGATTACGGCCTTTGCCTGACCAGGCGTCAGCTTTGAGTCGTCATCGTCCATGTAGTGATGTGATAGCTCAGACACGATTTGGTACTCTTCGTCATCAACTTTTTTTCATAAGCAACCTCCTAAAGAACGATATTTAGCGGAGCTAAATAAAAAACTCCCCCATTACTTAATTATATCACAGTTATGCCAGAAAGTCAATCGAAGCGAATGAGGCCAGTAAGTAGTGTTTATGGCCAGGCGTTTGCGAGAAAGAAAAATCCCTACGGCGAACCGCAGGGTTTTTCTCGTGTTATTTTTGCCCTAGATATTACTTAAGCCTTTAGTTCCTTGTGGCTGAACTTGTTTGCGAGGTCGGAAATATAGAAACCGAGAACGCCACCAAGCACAGGGAATACAACATAGGTAACTAGCATTGGCATAAGCTGACCCATCAACGCATCGAAGCCTTCTGCGCTAGCAGGAAGTAGGCCGTACATAAATGCGGCTGCTGGGTTCATGATAAAGACGTTGTCCTGAATGCCAAGGAAGTTGTTGCAAGTAACAACTGCGAAGAGCATTGCTAGGAATATGCCACCTGCAACGACTGCTGCAAAGGTGAATGCACCGCGCTTGTAGTCAAGTGCGCGCGCAAAGAAGAACGCAATAATCATTGAGCCGATGAATTCAATCATCGTGATTGGCCAGAAGAAGCTGAAGCCTTCTGCGCTTGCCTTTACGCTATCTGCCGCGGTGAGCGTTGGAAGAAGCGTAGAAGCAGCATCGATATTGCCGCTTGCGATACCAGCGTTGTAGAAAGCATTTACGATCATGAAGCCTGCCCATGCACCGATGAGCTGAGCGATGATGTAAAGAATGCCACGGATAGCCGAGACACGACGGCTAGCCATCATGCCAGCGGTGATTACTGGGTTGAGATGTGCGCCAGAAAGAGCAAACACAGCTGCAGTAATGCCAGTGTAGGCGAAAATCAAATAGAGCGGATTGAATAGGCCGAGCGTCAAAGCTACGCCAGTAACTAGAGCTGTGCCAATAATCTCGCCAATGATAGCGCCAATGATCTTGGTATCCTTAAAGATTGTTAAAATGTTTTCGTTTGGATCGCCCTTACGAGCAAAGAATTCCTTGACTGGGTTTACTTTGCCAGTCGTGGCTTTCTCGGAGACGATTTTGGTTTTTTCGCTGCCCACCTTTTCTGTTTCGACTG
>JAHKZT010000052.1 GCA_020626475.1 bacterium | reverse complement strand
TCTAAGTCTTTGTTTAGCGTTCTAAGCGCTAGTTCCTGATATTTATCTGCCTCCATATGAATATATTATACCGAATTTGGCGGGAGAAATCAGAGCTATTAGAAGGCTTTGCGCAGGTCACGACCGAGCAAAAGCAGCGTCCGCCCGTAACGACGGGCCGGACGACTGCTGCGCCTTCTAGATAGGTTTGATTTCTCCCGAAAAATATAGTATAATATTTTAAACAATCATTTGGGAGCAATCGCAAGCATGAGCATCATCAAACGTTATTGGCGCATCATTTTTCCAATCTTTTTCGTGTTCCTAATTTGGAATTTCTCTAGCCATAACGGCGATGTTTCAGACAGCGAATCCATCTTCTTCGCTAACCTCTTCGGCATCTCGAACGGCCTCATTCGCAAGTTTGCCCACTTCGTCCTATTCGGCGCGCTCGGCTACAGTACTACTAGTTTCATCAAGGGCCTCCACCCACTCACTTTCCCAAAGCATACTCAGGTATTTTACCCAGTTATCGTCACCGTTATTTACGGCGCGCTCGACGAAGTACACCAGCTCACCATTGCAGGCCGTAGCGGCAACGCTTCCGACGTCCTCATCGACGCCCTAGCGGGCATTGCCGGCGTATTAGCCTACGTTTCATATTTCTGCTTCTATCGCCTCTGGAAAGCAAAACGCGCAGTCGTAAAGGCTGTCATCGAAGAGCAACAAGAAAACATTCAAGAAATTATCCAACAAAAAAGCGCCTAAGCGCATCAATACTTCTATTATAGCACACTTTACATTTTTTGTCAATTTTGCTAGAATAGAACTATGAAATTACCGGTAGTAGCAATCATTGGCCAGACTAATGCTGGCAAATCTAGTCTCTTTAATCGCCTCGTCCGCAAGTCGACGGCTATTGTTGCGCGCGAAGCTGGTACTACTCGCGATAACGTCGTAAGCAAAGTCGAAGGCCGCTATGTCCTCGTCGACACCGCCGGTCTCAAAGATCCTGACGACGAATTCGAAACTCACATTCAAGACCAAATCGAAGACGCCGTAAATAGTGCCGACCTAATTCTTTTTGCGCTCGACAGTAGCAAATATCCAGACCATAACGACAAGATGATTGCTAAAAAATCTTTCAAATCCGGCAAGCCTATTCTTTTCCTACTCAACAAATCCGACCTCGGCGAAGCTCTCCCAAACGAAGAATTCCTCAACCTCGGCGCAAAAGAACCAATCCGCGTATCCGCCACGACCGGCATGGGCTTAAATGAACTTCGCGGCAAAATTATCACCGAGCTCAAAGGCCAAGGTTTCGACATGCGCGAGAGAGAAGAGAAAGACGATGGCCGCATTAAAATTGCATTGATCGGCCGTCCAAACGTTGGCAAATCCAGTCTCTTTAATTCCATGGCACAAAAACAGCAAGCCGTCGTCGCAAACCTTGCCGGTACCACCCGCGATGTTAATCGCACCGAAATCCGCTATAAGGGCCAGACTATCGAATTGCTCGACACGGCAGGCCTCCGCAAGCCGGGCAAACGCGAAGTCGGTATCGAAAAATTCTCCGCACTCCGTAGCCTCGCCGCTATCGAAGAAGCGGACATCTGCTGTATGCTCGTCGATAGTACCGAGCCGCATTCTAAGCTCGACCAGAGCCTTGCAGGTCAAATCATTGATGCTGGCAAAGGCATCATTCTCGTCGTCACTAAGACCGATCTCGAACACAAAGACACCGACGAAATTCTCGATAATCTCGAATACGATTTCAATTTCGTGCCTTACGCGCCAGTCGTAATGACTAGCTCCGTCACTGGCAAAAACGTCACTAAAATTTTCGAACTAGCAACACAAATTGATAGAGCTCGTCACGCTGAGCTCAAGACTTCTGATCTCAATAAGCTTCTAATGGACGCCGTCAATTCTCATCCGCCGGCCGGTCTAAAAAACACCCACCCAAAACTTCGCTATATGGTTCAGACCGATACTTGTCCGCCATGGTTTGTCGTTTACGGCAGTAATCTCAGCCTCCTTCACTGGAGCTACAAACGCTATCTCGAACGTCGCCTCCGTGAAAGTTTCGACTTTGGCGGCACACCAATCTTCTTTAGTTTCCGTAATCGCGACTAGACAAAATCCCCCGATCAACAGATTCGGGGGATTATTTTATGCATATTATGCATAAAAATCTAACATAGCACAACATATTTACAACAGTTGTCAAACATGCTACAATATAGCCAGAAACAAGTGGGCATCTATTTATTTCTAGATGCCTATTTTGTTTAAGCACATTAAAAGAGAAACACAGTACTTGAAAGGAGGAGGAATGCGTAATGGCAAAACCAAAAAGCATACCTACAAATACTGGAGCACAACAAGCAAAAGAAGCAGTCGCAAAGGCAAAGGTAGCCCAGAAGAAATCCGCTCAGAAATACGCTGACGCACAGAAATCTGCCCAGGCAGAGGAAGCTGCGCTTAAGGCTCAACTTGAGAAAGGTTTCCACTTCGCAATCGTGCCCGCGCTCGACGCTCTTATAAGTGAACCGAAACTTATCAATCCAAACAAAGACACCAAGAAGAAAGCAGGCGAGATGCTGATCCCGAATCAGTACATCGATCGTCTCGCAGAGTTCCTCGACGATAGCGCCACAAGCCGCGGCGAGGCAGCTTACGTCCTCTTGGAACACATCACAGACATGCTCGAAGAAATTCATAACAAGAATCTCGAGTTTTATACCTGCAAGAACGGCATGAGGATTAGGTTTATCTCCGCCGAAGATCAGGTCTTCGGCAAAGATGACAGCAAGAAAAGCACTCAGGCGAGCGCTCTCGCGACCGCCTCATATTACAACAAGTTTCACCCCGGAGCAGTCGCAATTCTCTCTGGAGACACCGCGATGCTCTCAAAAGCACTCCTGCGCGGCATCGACGTCGCAAGAGTTAACCCGGAAATTTATCTCGGACGCCGCAATCTTAAGCTGCCGAAGAGAGCCTATGATCAGTGGTTCGGTAAAGGTTTTCTCACGGAAGACGATTTTGAAAGATTTTTCCCAGAAGAAAAACCGCTGCTTTGCAACGAATTCGTCGATTTCGAATTTGACGAAGACATTGCATGCTACCAGACTACAGGCAACTACAGAGACCTTCCTAATCACATTGGACGTTTCGAGGAAGATTGTGGCGAAGGCGGCGAAAGAACCGGCAAATGGGTTCTCCGTCAGCTTCATTACATCGAAAGACCAAAAGAGAATAGTAAGGGCATCCCAATCACGCCGTTAAATGCTGGTCAGGCTATGCTCTACGAGGCACTGCTGGCACCAGACATTGACATTGTCATTTGTGCGGCTACTTTCGGTACTGGTAAGACCTATCTTTCCGTCAATACTGGGCTTAATGCCGTTAGAGACCCCAAATCACAATATGACAGAGTTTTTATTTGTCCACGCGATCCTCACTGGGGAGAGCAGATTGGCTTCCTGCCGGGCGATGAGCATCAAAAAACGCTCGCCAATGCAATGCCGATCGTCGACAATATCCGTTCCGGTCTCAAGGCCAAAGGCGACAAAGCCAAGAATGGCCAGAAGAAAAGCAATGCAGAAATCAACAACGAAGTTAACAAAATCATCGAAGACTACTGTGAGCTTACTTCTATGGTCCATATGGGCGGACGTAGCCTTTCGAACTCATGGATCATCTATGACGAAGCACAAGATTTCGAATGGAGTCAGATGCTGCAGCTGGTCGAAAGAATCGGCGACTACTCAAAGATGGTCATCATTGGCGACCCAGAACAGGTGCACAACAAGCACCTTAGCAAGAATAGCTGCGGCCTCAGCCGTGCTATGTCAAAATTTGCAGGCGGCAAGCATATAGCCGTCGTAACGTTAACCAAAGGCGAAATTGAACGTTCTAGAGCAGCTCGCGAAATCGCACGCCTCTTGAACCGCCAGTTAGTCTAATTGTTTCTCTTTAATGGAGCCGTCTCGAAAGAGGCGGCTTTTTCTTGGTATAATATATCTTATGAAATTAATTATCGGCTTTGGTAATCCAGGCAGCAAATATAACTTTACGCGCCATAACTTCGGTTTTTTGGCCCTCGATTTTTATGCCAAGATTCACGACCTAAAATTCTTACCACAGCCAAAGTTCAAAGCCGAAATTGCCAAAGATGGCGACATTCTCTTTGTTAAGCCGCAGACATTCTATAATGATCAAGGCATGAGTATTCGCAGCCTTTGCGACTTCTACAAGCTCTCTCCGCAGGATATTCTTGTTATCTGCGACGATTTTAATCTTCCTTTTGGTCAAATTCGCTTCCGTGAGCGGGGAAGCGCTGGTGGCAATAATGGACTCAAGTCCACCATTCAACATCTAAATACCGAAGATTTTCCGCGCCTTCGCCTTGGCACCGGCAACGATCAGCTCCGCGCACGTATCGGTGACGTAGATTTTGTTTTAAGTAAATTCACCGACGAAGAGCACGAAAAACTACCAGAAGTTCTTCGCGAAATCGCAGATTTTGTGTCGAAATACTAAAAATTACCATATTTTATAACACTTTTTTATAAAATAACAATAAGCGGAATCACCCCTGTAAAATAAACATAAACAGGGGTAAAAATCAGGCAAAAATCTATTGATTTTACAAAAAAGTGTGCAAAAAGTATTGACTATTTTGCAAATTAGTGCTAAAATGATAACAGTTTTAGCCAAATTAGGCTAAGTACTGCACCTAAATAATCTATAACTTTGT
>JAHKZT010000051.1 GCA_020626475.1 bacterium | reverse complement strand
GTATTAATACAGTTCGAATATGGCAGATATTGCCGAAAAAATCTTTAGACAGTTCGGCCTATAGAGGGCGGTATAACAAAAAAGCACCCGAGCTAAAACTGCGGGTGCCTTTTAAGATAATTAGTCGTCAATCTTCTTGACCTGGAGAGCGTCGAGCTCGACAGCGGTCTCGCGACCAAACATGGAAACGAGAACTTTGAGCTTACCCTTGTTGGTGTCGATTTCGGAAATCGTACCTTCGAAGCCCTTGAATGGCCCATCGATAACGGAAACAACCTCGCCGGCGGAGTAGTTGACGGTGAACTTAGGATCGTCAACGCCCATGCGCTTCTTAATCTTCTCAATCTCTTTCTTGGAGACTGGAGTTGGCTGGGTGCCAGTACCAACGAAGCCGGTAACACCTGGGGTGTTGCGGATAATATACCAAGTAGCATCAGAAAGCTTCATCTCTACTAGAACATAACCCTGAAAAATCTTCTTCTCGACTATGCGGCGCTTGCCGTTCTTAATGTCGATTTGCTTTTCTTTTGGAACCATAACGTCAAAGATCTTATCTGCGAAGTCGACGCCATCGAGGCGCTGGCGGATAGAATCTGCAACTTTGTCTTCGTAGCCAGAGTAGGTGCTAACTGCATACCAAGCGCGGCTACCATCATAACGGTTAACTGCCATAAATTAGTTTCCTCCCAAGAGTTTATTAAAGATTAATTGAAGCAGGGCATCGAGCAACATGATAACAGTTGCAAGAATAACGACATAAATAATAACAGAGAAAGTCATCTTCCAAGTCTCTTTGCGGTTTGGCCAGCGAACTTGGCGGATTTCCTGGACGGAGCCACGGAAATAGCCGACTTTCTTTTCTTTCTTTTCGGCTTTCTTCTCAGCCTTTTTAACCTCTTTAGCTTTTGCCTTCTTCTCAGCTACGGCTTTTTTACTTTCGCCACCCTTAGCTTTTACGCTAACTTTGCGGGTAACGGTCTCGTCTTTTTCTTCGCGAGTCTTCGGGCCATTATCTTTGGCCGAAATGCGTGTGACTTTTGTTGCCATTAATATTTACTCCATTAAAAATAGTCCTGCTTCGGACTTGTCAATAGTATAACAAATCCGCAAGCAGGACGCAAGCCCTTTTTAGAAGAGATAATTTAGATAGTCGCGCATCATGCGAGAGCCGGAAATCACATCTAGATAGGCGATTAACTCTTTATGAATCCAATATTCCAAATCGAAATCATTATTCCAAGCATCGGCGGCAACTTCCATTTGGCGATAGAGCTCTTCACATTCTTCCGCTTCGGTCTTGCCAGAAACGGTGAGGTAATTGTCTGAAGGCATGTCTGCGACGCCACCATCGTGAGTCGAGATGAGGAGGCCCATATTGGCGATATCTTTCATCCAGCTCGTGCCGCAAGCCTCGAGACCGACAATAGGCGTGTTGATGGAGCTGTTTGCGCCAAGGCTAAGACCTAGACCAAGCTCCTCGTCGTAATCTGGTAGGTAATGAACGCGCTCTTTGAGGATAGGGTTCGTATCTATAACATGGAGCAAATCCATCAACTTGTTGAACATCGTCGTATCGCCCATATGGACGCGACCAGCAAGAATGTAGTGAGCGTTGTGCTTTTCGAGAATCCCAGCAAGGCGCTCCGGATTGCTGAATGGTAACCATGGACGTTTGTAGTCAACAAAACGGCGCTTAAAATCGAAGAGAATTGCATTGTTTGGAATCTGGATAGTCTTGCCATATTGATCGGTGCGGTGCTTGAGAATCTCATTTAGGCGCTCGCGGCCAATCATCTTGAGCTCGCGAATATCGTCAGCCGTAATCTTGTTGACGCTCTCTTCAAAATCGCGTGCGACTGGCAAATCGAAACGATCAAGAATGTTGTGATCGTAGTAGTAATTCATAATCTCTGGCAAAGTCCAGGTGCGCATATGGATGCCATTGGTGACAGATTTGAACTTAATCTTTGCGCCATTGATATCATGATAATTCGCTACACGCGCATGGAGCTTACTAACGCCACTACGAAGCTCAGCGATCTCAACGGTTGGAGTAGATAGGCGAATTGTGCCATCAGTAAACTTATCGGATAGCCAGCGCTTAACGGCGACACTCTTGATATTCGGGAAGACATATTGTTCGAACTGCGAGTAATGGAAAGTAGCTTCCGCCGCCTGCACGAGCGTGTGGTTTGTGTAGAGCGTGTGCTTGCGAGTGTAAACAACGGCTTCGTAGAAATCCATACCAGAGCTCACGAGTTCATCAAGACGTGCGACTGCTGCAAAGAAGGTCGCAACTTCGTTTAGCTGAATAACGGCAGGGCGAAGGCCGACGAGCTTAAGTGCCTGATAGCCGCCAAAGCCCAAGGAAACTTCCTGATATAGGCGATGGTCGGAGCCGGATTCGCCAGAATATAGTTCACCGAAGTTTGGCTCGGTGATACATAGGAAACGGGAAGAGCCCATCTTTTTCTCGACAACATCTAGCTCGACTGAGGTGGTTGCAGTCTTGATGCGGACGGTATCTACAAAGTTAAAGCCAAAATCTTTGTAGTTTTTCTCGATATGAAAATCAATCTGCTCCATATCGACCATCTTTTGGTGTGATTCCCAAGGATAGAATGGCGTAACGAGTACGAATGGGACCTGAAGCTGTTCTGCGACGCGGCGCATATCGGCAGCGAGAACGCCGAGGCCACCACCACCACGAATACCGTTCGCTTTATCATAAGTCTCAATTGTCCAGTAGCAGTATGGGCGCTCTGGGGAAAGTTTGTGTGTTAGTTTTTCGCGCTTAATCGCTTGGTAAAATTCTTCGACATCTTCAACGCTATCAAGAGGCTGGTAGCTAGAAGTTGGCTTTTTGTCTTGGTAGTCCACCCTTGTTTCCTTTATTTCTTATGCTTATAACTCCTTCCATTGTAGCATAAAAAATGAGCCGCGTATAATTGCGGCTCATGAATTAGGAAGGGTAGACTAATCGACTGGCGCCTTTGTCTATTAGTTCATCTGCAATCATCAGCAGAAAATAATATTCAAAGCGTCGTTGGCCGGTGCACTTGCTTTTGTCTTTGCAAAGCTGCTTGACGTTACTTGGAGAAATCCAGTTGCAGGTCGAGATGTCATAGTGTTTGAATAGGTTCAAACGGCGACTGCAATTGCGCGGCGGAATTACGGCAACCGGTATAAAGAAACATTCGTCTAGCACTCTTGCGCGGCTGAGGCTCATTGCAATAAGCGTCATCGTCTGCGGCTCGATTTTGACACCGCCTTTGTACTGACTGTAGCTCATAAATACCGTTTCCTGCCTTGTTGCGCTCGGAGCAATCATGATGATGTCGTGATTTTCGGCGAAAGTCGTGCAGGCGGCGAGATAATCGAAGTTAAAATCTCTCGCTAATCTATCGACGATTTTCATGCGATCTTCATCGACAATCTTCGCTATCTTGTCGCGTGTTGCTGGAGTGATTGTTGGCATGATATATAAGCCAAAAGCCTCCATTCTGTCTGCGACAGGAGCAAGTTCTTCATACCAAGCAATATTTACTGGGAACAAGTACTTGCGATTCGGATATTCGGTAGCACAGACAGTAATTAGTCGGATAATTTCTCCAAGTGTTGGATGATTAAAACCGAAAACTAAGCCTTTTGATGGGTGCGGAAAAACATTGCTGGCATTCGTAGGCGCACCCCAATTAAGGATGGCGCCAAGCGTCTTGCGGAGGTTAATTCCGAAGTCGCCCGACCGTAATTTTGCGAGGTGTTCGCTAATCCAAAGGATTAGCCTGCAGGCGATACCTACCTTCTTCATTTCCTTACGCATTTCTGTGCAGCCAAGGCTTTCTAACAGAGAATAGCGCGCTGAACGAAGATCAATTGTGACGATTTTTGAGCTACGGCCACTAAGGCGTTTGAGTGAGATTTTTCTTACTTTCAATACGTATCAACCCCTTTCTAAAGTGCATCTCGTGGAACAATTTCCGTTGAGACTGATTCGCATATTATACAATATTTTGCAAAAAATCGCTACTAGTGCTATAATGGTCCTTATCCGATTGGGGATTCGCCAAGTGGTAAGGCAGTGGGTTCTGGTCCCACCATTCGGGGGTTCGAATCCCTCATCCCCAGCCAAAATTAAAAAGAAGCCGTCAAAGGCTCTTTTTTATGGAAAATAATAAAAATCCCCGCGTTATGCGGGGATTATTGCTGTCCACCATTGGAACCCGAAGATATGGCAGAATAGGAAGAAGAAAAACGCGGAAATATAGCTAAGATGCGCAATATAAACTGCAGCACTGGCGATATCCTTTGAGCGTTTAATTCTTTCGTCCTTTTCGAGCGTCACGCGATCGCAGACTTCCTCTACGGCCGAATTCATCGTCTCGGTCACGACATCGAAAATGAAAATCGCTCCCAAAATGATATATTCAAGTGCGTTGAAATGAAAAATCAGACCAAGCGCAACCGCCGCTACTATCATCAACGGATAGATACGGTGAAACGTACTCGACTCCTTAAGCATGATCTTTAATCCGTTATTGGAATCGTCAACGTTCTGTTTAAGGTGCCTAAAGATATTCTTCTTTGATGGCTTCTGATAATCCATAAAATCACCCCCATTCCAGATATAGACCATCTAAAATTGGATATATTATAAAATATTTCAAAAATAATCACAAGAATGCTAGGATTTGTAGGCCAGTTTTAAAAAATGTACGCCGTCGCTATAATATAATTCATGAAAGCCGAGCATTTGGTTCTTAATTTTGGCGTCAATAAAATCTACGACGATTGTAGTTTCCATTTTGATGCGCAAGATAAGGTAGGTGTGGTT
>JAHKZT010000050.1 GCA_020626475.1 bacterium | reverse complement strand
GAATAATTCCAAAAGCTACTTTTAGTATAAGCAGAATGCGAAACAATGTCAACACTTTGTATAAAAAATTTATTCAGAAAATAACAGGGGTAATTTTGGTGAACGTTCAAAAAAGTCGAAGATTTTTTGCAATTTTTGTAGAAATTATGTTGGTAGATTTTGGGTTATATTTTTGGTAAAATTAGGCCATGGAGAAACGTATTTTCGGCGCAACCGACGGCATTCGTGGAAAAGTCGGCGAGGCGCCACTTAGACCAAATATTATTAAAGAACTAGGGCGGGCGATTGCGAAAAATACGTACGCGAAAAAAGTACTTTTGGGCCGCGATACGCGTGAAAGCGGCATTTGGATGGCCGAGCAAATTACTGACGGCTTAAAGGATGCTGGCGCGGAAGTAGAGAATCTCGGTATTTTACCGACGCCAGCCGTACAGGTGATTATTAAGGATTCTGGAGAATATGACGGAGGTGTAATGCTTACGGCGTCGCATAATCCAGCAACAGATAATGGTATTAAGGTATTTGGCGCTGATGGAGATAAGATATCTGATGAGCAGGAGCTCGCAGTAGAGGCAACTTTCTTTGAAGCCGAGTTAGAGGCAGATATTGATCTTCCGGAGGTCCGTTTCGTAAAGCAGGCTAGTGAATCGGCAGAGAAATACTATGAACAAATTGCTGCTGGTCTTGTTGGTGATAAAGGATTTAGTGGACATAAGATTATCCTAGATGCTGCAAGCGGTGCTGGCCATGACTGGTCTCGTAAGGTATTTGAGGAATTTGAGCTTGAAGTAGAGCAGATAGATCCAGAGCCGAATGGCGAGAATATTAATGATGGCTATGGTGCGCTTTATCCTGAAAAGATGGCCGAATTGGCACGCGAAGAGGGGCTAATTGGTGTTGCGCTCGATGGTGATGCAGATAGAATCGTGCTCGCAGATGAAGAGGGCCGCATTTGGGATGGCGATAGAATCGTCATTTTGCTTGCTGAGTATTTGAAGCAGCAGGGGCAATTGCCGGCCGATACTGTGGTTTTAACTGAATATAGCAATCTTGCTACGATAAAATATCTCGAAAACGAGGGCATTAAAGTAGCAAAGGTAGTTAACGGCGATCGCTATGTAGCGCAGAAATGTATTGAGCTCGGTGCTGGCCTTGGCGGCGAATTGGCGGGGCATATTATCTATTTGCCATGGCTAAGGGGCTCTGATGGTACATTTATGGCATTAATGGTGCTTAGGATTGTCCAAGAGAGCGGCAAACGCTTAGCTGATATGTGGGCAGATTACGAGAACCTACCATCTAGGCAGTGGGGGCTAAAGGTACGTGAGAAGCGTGATTTGGCGGAAGTAGCGGGCTTCAATGAGGCAGTCGCAAAGGCTGAGGAGCGTTTTGCGGGCAAGGGTCGCGTGTTTGTGCGTTACTCTGGCACCGAAAATAAGCTACGTATCTTAGTAGAGGGCGAAGATGCTGCTCTAGTAGACGAGATTGGCGATGGTTTAGCGGAAATAATTAAAAAGGAGATTGGGGAATGATAGAGGTCGGTCCGGTAACTGAATATGATGTCGAAGTCGCGGAGGCGATGGGTAAGTTGCGCCAGCAATTGTCGGCGCGTCACGATGGCTCAGCGATTAGTAGAGAGTTGATAGAGGAGCTAATAGAGTCGCCTTATCATGATATTTTGTTTGCGACGGATGACGGCAAAGTGGTTGGTATGACGATTGTTTCGATTGTTATGGCAACGCTTGATCGTAATGTTTATATGGAAGATTTAGTTGTAGATAGCGAGTGTCGCGGCAAGGGCGTGGGTGGCATGTTGCTAGATGCCGTAAAAGATTGGGGCCGAGCTCATGGCTGTCGTCGTCTAGAATTTACTTCTTCGAGCCGCGAGAAGAAGGAAGGCGCGAAAGGATTCTATGAAAGCCACGGCGCAGAAGTACGCGAGACAAATGCATTCCGCGCAGAATTGAATAGCTAAATAGGTGTTGTGAAAAATACTAAAACAGATAAAAAAACCGCCCTTCGGGGCGGCTTTTTGTTGATTCTCTCAAGGAAACTGGTTTGGCATGATGAGGTGGAAGATGAAATAGAGTAAGAGGGTATGAAGGTTGCTCATAACGACGAAGCCGCCAATAATTGCGATAACGCCCCAGAGCTTGATCTTATCGTAGCTTTGTACGCCACCGGCGAGATTGTCGGCAATAGCGCGATGAAATTTTACCATTATTAGACCGGCGATTGCGATGGCTATTCCGCCAAAGAACCAGCCCCAACTAAATGTCCATTGCATGGCAAAATTATAGCACAACTTATGCTTGCGCGGATTTAAATTATTTAGTAAAATAATACGAGTAAGGGGATATAGCTCAGCTGGTTAGAGCGCGTCACTGATAATGACGAGGTCTGTGGTTCAAGTCCACATATCCCCACCAGCACATGGGGTGTGCGAAGGCTTCGGTCTTTGCCACTCCACCATTTTTTCTAAGCCCAATCGGGCGTTTTTTATTGCCACCTCTGTTAAGATAAGCACGAGCCGCTTAAAGGCGCTAGAAGGCCTGTCTCGTAAGTGAGACGGGTATTTTTGCGTCTTTTTTGACGATTGGAAGGGCAGAAGCGTAAGCATTACAGGGGTTGTTCGGTTATTATGACATATTTTTAAGCAAAAACATATTGACAAAATATAATATTTATGCTAATATAGGGTTAATCACTCGGAAAAGGGTGGCATTATTATTTATTTGGTGGGCAGAAATGGAGCTAGAAATGGCTGGAACTAAAGCTGGTGGTCGCAAAGCTGCTTCCACGAACAAAACCAAGTATGGTAAGGATTTCTATGCAGAAATCGGCCGCAAGGGCGGTAAGAATGGTCATACCGGTGGTTTTGCTGCAAACCCAGAACTAGCAAAGATCGCTGGTGCAAAGGGTGGCCGCATCTCTAAGCGCGGTAAAGCAAAAAAGACTGCGTAATAAAGCCTAGAGGCCTCAAAAGGAGGACACATTCCTCCTTTTGAGAACCTCTTTGAATATGAAAAATATTCCAGGCACATGTCCTGGAATATTTTTTGTTTTTTATGCTACTGGTTTAGTGTTGCGCCAGGTGGCACCGCAGAGGGCGCAGTGATAATTGCCGCTATCGTCTTGGTAGCCGGCGAGTTGGCAGTTTTTACAAAGAGATGAATAATGTAGATAATCGCGGTAGCTATCGATGTGGTCTTCGGCGAAGTCTTCGTCGTAGCTTAGTTGATATTTGTCGCAGAGTTCGCGCGCTTTAGCCCAAGCTTTCGCTTCGATTTCGAGGAGCTCGATATCAGTAGAGTAATCCGTCTCGCCAATTAAGAAGTGGCCGAGCTCGTGGAGAAGAAGAAGCTCTGGTTGCTCGGTTTTTTCGTTGCTGTAATAGAGGTGATTCGGTGGAGAAAATTGAAAACGATTGCCCGCTGAGATTTCTAATTCTGGGTAATCGTTAGTGATTTTTTTGATGAGATTTTGCATAGAGATAGCAACCCTGAATTACAGAAAAAGAACCGTGACGTGCTTTGACGAAAGTTGGCATTTGGACATTTTTCGGGAGATAAAAGCTGAGCTTTTTACGAAGTTGGCGGCGATAACGGGGAAGCTCTAGACCAAGTGGGCCGCCAAAAATAATGCGATCGGGCTTGATGCTGGCAGTGAGTGGTGCGAGGCCAAGGAGCATGCGGTCGGTAATATCATTCCAGGCGTCGCGATCGGTGATTTCTGTGACGAGTTTGCCGTATTTTTGATTAATGGCGCTAGCGGCTGCGAAATCTTCCCATTCTTTTTGTTTGCCGTGATAGGTATAAAGATTGTGGCCGGGTTCGAAAGCTTGGTATTTTTTGATAATTTTTCCGTCGGATACGACGCCGCCGCCGATGCCGGTACTAAAGGTAAAATAGAGGTTTTTCTCTGGATTGTTACGAGCTTCACCAAGGGCGCCGAGATTGGCGTCGTTTTCGACATAAACAGGCTTTTTGAAATCCTTAGTTAACTTCTTGGCAATGTCAAAATTCTTCCAGGGGAGATTGCCGAGCCAAGTGCATTTGTTATCCTTAACGATGCCGGGCATAGCGACTGCGATAGCGAGAGTTTCGTTGACGACAAAATTAATACGAATCTGCTGCGCAAGATTATCATAGAAACGCTTTTGGTCAGGAATAGTCTCGAATTTAATAGAATGCAAGATTTTACCCCTGTGATTGACGAGGGCAATGATTGTTTTGGTCCCACCAATGTCGATACAGAGATACATGTCTATATTATACACTACCTTAGAAGGGGCGTGCCTCTTGCGAAAAAAGCAAAAGTGTGATATAATATGCTTAAGTTTAGAGTATAGGGAGTTTATAGATGTTAAACGAGCAAAAATACAAGCGTTGGGCTTGGGGTGCATTGATTGGTCTAGCAGCAATTATTGTTGTTGCCGGCATAATCATGGCAATGTCCGTAAAGACGCCAAAGCCAAGCGAGAATATTTCAAAAGCTAATACTGATGTAGTGAGTGGAGAAAAGAATGAGAAAGCTACCGAAGAATCAAAAACAAATGATTCAACTAAGAAGGATGATAAAAAGACAGAGACTAAGTCTGAAGCTGCCAAAGACACTTCAAAGGATTCGACTAGCGAGAAGCAGAGCAACTCTGGAAGCGTAAATACGCAGACTCCAGCGACGACAACTACTCCTACGAGCTCTAATAATATTCCAAAAACTGGTCCAGAAGAGGCGATTATGCCAATCCTTGGCATTGCTGCATGTGCATATCTATTTGCGTACAATGTAGCGCTCTTCAAGAAAAACGCTTAAACTTTACAACAGATAAAAAATAGATTAAAATAATGGGTAGCGCGAGGCTGCTCATTATTTTTTGTGTAGGCACGAAGAATGATGAGTAGTCTCGGCGAAAGGAAACAATAATCAATGGCTACAAAAGCTAAGATTACGATGGATGA
>JAHKZT010000005.1 GCA_020626475.1 bacterium | reverse complement strand
ATTTGGAAATCCAAAGCTCAAAAAATCACCCGTAGACGCTAGTCTCGGGTGAAAACATCAGCACAAGCCAGTGTTCTAGTTAAACTGGCTACTGCGTTTTAATTATATCATTATCGCGGCGTTTTAGCTCGAGTAAAACTGTTGGCACGGCTGGCGGAGGCGTGAAGTAATCTGGTTTCATCGGCAAGCGAATGCGCGGCTCGTAATGCACGAAAAGCTGTTTCCCGAGCTGCGAAGTATAATGGCGGTCGGTATTTAGCAGTTTTAAGGCGAACTGCTTCTGCAAAATTAGATAAATTGCTTTTGGTGGATTCGGCGCC
The DNA here is from genome assembly GCA_020626475.1 of bacterium. Classification (GTDB taxonomy): domain Bacteria; phylum Patescibacteriota; class Saccharimonadia; order Saccharimonadales; family Saccharimonadaceae; genus UBA2834. The sequence goes on along the minus strand of JAHKZT010000005.1, from coordinate 18,288 downwards.
TCGTCAAGTTTATGAAGGATTGCGGAGCTGAGATGAAAAGGCGGATTAGCAAAAACCTTATAGTCGCCCTCTGGCAATTCATATTCCATAAAGTCCTGCTCAACTACCGTAACGTTCTCATATTTGCTGACGTTTCTGCGGAGCTTTTCGGCAGTTTCACGGTCTGGCTCGATTGCGATTACTTGCTTGCAACGGTGACTAAGTGCAGCGGTAATTACCCCAGAGCCGGCGCCAATATCTAAGACGATGTCGCGCTTCTTGATATTGCTGTGACCAATCAAAAAACCTGCGAGTTTTGGCCCGCGCAAGAAATGCTGAGAAAGTTGATATTTACGCATCTGGCAAAAGCCCCAAGCGGCGCACCGCCTCATACATTGCAATGGCGGAAGCACAACCAACATTAATTGAGCGCGTGGAGCCAAGCTGTTCAATATAAAACGCCTGGTCGGCCGCATCGAGCAGCTCCTGCGAAATTCCATCCGATTCGGAGCCGAATACTAAGATGGAATTTGGCACGAGTTCAGTGCTGGCTAGGGCTTTAGACTCCGGACGATTGTTATCGACGGCGACAACTTTCATGCCGCGCGCATGGGCATCGGCAATGAACTCTTCTACGGTCGGAAAATGATCGATATGGAGATATTTGTCCGTCACCATTGCGCCACGACGATTATACTTGCGCTTGCCGATAATATGTACGCGCGAAACATTGAATGCATTTGCATTGCGTACGACAGTACCAATATTAAAATCATGCGCCAGGTTTTCTATCGCGACTTCGAGTGGAATGCGCGATTTATCGAGCTCGGCAACAATCTCCTCGTTTGGGAGGCCTTTGAATTTGTCTACAAGATTGCGTGTGTCTGTGCTCGCGTCCATAAGAGTAGTCTAGCAACTACTTCTTGGATTTGGAAGCAGGCTTTTCGGTTTTCTTTTTGCTTTTTTCGCTGATTGCAAGGTGAATGAGTGCCCAAAAGACGATATTCATACAAAGCGCAATGACTGCTACGAGCGGAACGATTAAGATTGCTACGCCAAGTGATTGATTGATAAGGGCAATAAGGCCAGCAATCACGACAAAAACAATCGCAATAATCGAATAACACCAAGTCAGCAAAACGATTTGCTTGTTCTGCTTATAGAGGTCAATAAAATAATCAAACACACTTTTCATACCTTCAATTATAGCACAAAAACGCCAAAAAGTCAATAAAACGTCTATGATATAACCGTAGCATCCGAGTAAAAGCGGAACACTTGTGTTTTTGCTTTTTGAGGATGCGCCCGGTTTCAACGGATGTTATAATAGGGTAAATGGCAATGATCGCTAATCTCAAGAAGAAATTCTATTTTGTGGCCGCTGGCTACTTCAAATTTTTTGCTAACATCTCGCTAAAGCGCTGGCATCCGCGCGTAATCATTATTACTGGTTCCGCCGGCAAGACTACGATGCTCAATCTTGTCGAGAGTCAACTCGGCAACAAGGCCCATTATTCGCATAATGCGAATTCGGCCTTTGGTATCGCCTTTGATATTCTTGGTCAGAAAGGTGTTACGGGCAGTCGCGCACACTGGATTAGTCTCATTCTCAAGACGCCATTCTTAGCTTTTACCTACAAGCGTCATGAAAAATTCTATGTCGTCGAATGTGACGGTGAGCGCCCGCATGAGGCGGAATTTGTTGCGAAGTGGCTCAAGCCGGAGGTTAGCTGTTGGGTTAGTCTCGGTCGTTCACACGCCGTTTTCTATGAAAAAGAGGTTACGTCTGGCCGCTTTATGAATATCGATGAAGCAATCGCGCATGAATTCGCTACCATCCCAGAAAATACGAAGAAACTCGTTTTAATCGACGGCGACAATGAGACGATGGTTGAAAAGACCGCGAATCTCAAGGCAAAAGTTGAAGCCGTTAAGAAAGAGCAGCTCAAGAGTTACGAAGTTTATCCAGAGAAAGCAATCTTTGAGATTGGTCGCCGCAAGTTTGAATTTAGCGAGCCGATGCCGCGCGACGTTACAACGCAGATTTTAATGCTCGACAAACTTATGGATTATCTTGGTGAAAAAATCTCCACCGATCTCTCAAATTTCAGGATGCCGCCTGCTCGCAGCAATTTCTTGCATGGCAAAAAAGGCATTAAAATCATCGATTCTAGCTATAATGCTCACATTATCAGCATGACTACGGTCCTCGAAATGGTGCGCGAACTCAAAACTACGCATAAATGGCTTGTAATTGGCGACATCATCGACCAAGGCAATCTGGAGGGGGAAGAACACAAGAAACTCGCTCAGCTTCTGCTCGACACGAAAGTTGAGAAGATTGTAATGATTGGTCGCCGTACAAAGAAATATACGGCACCGCTTCTCGAAGGAAAGTGTGACTTCGAATCCTTCGATAAGCCGCAGCAGGCGCTTAAATTCCTAGAGGCAAATCTCACCGGCAAAGAAACGGTAATCTTCAAAGGTAGCCAGTACCTAGAATGGATAGTTGAAAAATTGCTCGAAAATCCAGAGGACGTCGAGAAGCTTGCGCGCCAAGACGCCGCTCATAAAAAACGTCGCGCAAGTTGGGGATTAAACTAATGACAGAGAAAAAACTTCCAAAACTATATATTATCCATGGTTGGACCTATAGGCCAGAACCGTGGCATGAAGTAATTGCCGAGCTAAAAAAGCTTGGCGTTGAAGCTGAATTGCTCAAAGTTCCTGGCCTCGGTACGAAATCCGAGAAAGTATTCACGATTGAGGATTATGCTAAATGGGCACGCGAAAAGCTTCCAAAAGACAGTATTGCGCTTGGCCATAGTAATGGTGGCCGCATTTTACTCAATTTGCTCGAAACCGAACCAGACTATCTAAAAGGAATTATTTTGCTTGATGCTGCTGGCGTCTGGGAAAAGGAAAACCGCCGCATGGTCCTAAAGGCGCTCTCTAAAGCCTTTGCTCCGCTCAAAAAATCGAAGTTTATTCGTAAAGCTGTCCATCGTGTAATTGGCGCTAACGACTACGAAAACGCGCCAGAGAACATGAAAAAGACGCTCGACAATATGATAAATTCCGATAAGACCCTCGATATTACGAAGGTTACTACTCCTACGCAAATCATCTGGGGTGAAGATGATCGCACGACGCCGCTTCGCCAAGGCAAGAAGATGCATGAATTGCTGCCGAATTCCGAACTAACGACGAAGCCGGGCTGGCGTCATTCGCATTATCTTGTGTCTACGAGCGAGCTCGCAGAAGAAATTAAAGCCCAGCTTGTTCGCCTAACGGAGCGCACTAAATGATGCAGTTGAAAGAAATTGAGCCCGAGGCGCTTGATATTTATGTCTCCAAGGAGCATCCAGAGGCGAACTTCCTACAGACTTCGACATGGGGCAAAGTTTACGAAAAAGACGGCAAAAAAGTTTTCTATCTTGGCCTCTTCGAAGGTAAAAAGCTTATTGGCTCTAGTGTTGTCATTTTGAAACCAGCAAAGCGTGGACGCTATCTAGAGATTCCGGGCGGTCCATTATTGGATTGGGATGGCGATATTAAGGCGCTGAGATTCTTTTTGAAAGAAATCGCAAAACTCGCAGAGCGTGAAAAATGTGTTTTTGTGCGTATGCGCCCGAATATTCCAGATACCGAGCAGCATCAAAAGCTCGCCGAGCGCCTAAAGCTCATCAAGTCGCCGATGCATCTACATGCTGAGCATACCGTAATGCTTGATATTACAAAATCCGAAGAAGAACTTATGACTGAAATGCGCCGTCAGACGCGCTATGAAGTTCGCCGCGCGCAGAAACTCGGCATTAAGGTTAGTTATGAAACTAGCGAAAAAGCCTTCAATGATTTTTATGATCTTCAACTTGAAACCGCCGAGCGTCAGGGCTTCATCCCATCAACTCGCCATCTGATTATGGCTCAACACGAAGTATTTGGAGATAAGGCGCGCATTTACACTGCAACGCTAGACGGCAAGGTCCTCGCGAAAGGCGAGATTCTATTGCAGGCTCCAGAGGCTGTCTATCATGAAGCTGCGTCAACGCTTGATGGGCGCAAGCTTCCAGGTGCATATGCACTCCAATGGCAAATTATTCAGGACGCCAAGGCGCTTGGCTTGAAGCGCTACAATCTATTTGGCATCGCGCCGCCAAATTCGCCACATCATCGCTATGCTGGCGTGACTACCTTCAAAACTGGTTTTGGCGGCGAACAGCTTGCTTATCTCTCGGCGCACGACCTCGTAATCAAGCCATTCCACTATCGACTCGTTCATATGCTTGAAACTATCCGTAAAAAGAAACGCCACTTATAGGAGAACAGAATGCAAATAATTAACGCAGAGAATCAGAAAAAATGGGACAAATTCGTAACCAGTCACGCCGATGCGAACTTTTTGCATTCTTGGGCCTGGGGTGATTTTCATGAAGCTCGCGGCAAAAAGGTAGTTCGTCGCGTTGCTACAGATAAAGACGGCGAGATTGTAGCAGCTTATGTCGGACAGGTAGAAACTGCCAAGCGTGGTACTTATATGGCAATTGCCGGTGGTCCAATTATGGATTGGAGTAAAAAGACGCTCCGCGATGCGATTTTTAACGACATTCGCGAGCAAGCAGAGGCGGCCAAATGTGTATTTGTTCGTATTCGTCCGCAAATCGAAGAAACGCCAAAAAACCGTGAGCTATTCAAAAACCTCGGTCTAAAGCCGGCACCGATTTATCTCTCGGTTGAATATGCTGGTATTCTTGATTTGAATAAGACTGAAGAGGAAATTCTCGCTGGTGCCGCACAGGGGCTACGTCGTAAAATTCGTAAGGCCGAAAAGAATGGAATTACCGTCTCGACTAGCACGGATCCGAAAGATATCCATGAGTTCTATCAGATTGAGCTTGAGACGGCAAAACGCCATGGTTTCGTAGAATTCTCGGAGAGCTTTTTGACTAAGCAATTCGAGGCATTCGCGAAATATGATGAAGTAAAACTCTATACTGCGAAGTTAGGTGACGAAATTCTTGCACAGAACTTTATGATTTTCTATGGCAACGAGGCAAGCTATCACTATGGCGTCTCGACGGCGCTTGGTACTAAGTATTCCGGTGCGCCGCTTCTTCATATGCAGGCGATGCGTGATGCGCGCGAACGCGGCATTAAACGTTACAATTTCTGGGGTATTACCGGCCTCGACGAGACTAAGCATCGTTTTTATGGCGTGAGCCAATTCAAGCGTAGCTTTGGCGTAGAGGAGCTCAAATATCTCCACGCGCACGATATGATTATTAGCCCGGCAAAATACAAGCTCGACTATATTATCGAAAAAACACGCGCAAAAATCCGCCACGTCTAGGGGTAAATAACTTGCAAAAAGCATAAGCGTGTTGTATTCTTAAATTAGATTTAAGGAGCTTTTTCAAGTGAATAAAAAGAGTAAATTTGTCGAAAGTCATTGGCTAACATTTGCCATGAAGGGTGCGATTTCGGTTGTTGCAGGTCTCTGCCTGATGTTCGCTCCTAAAAATGATTTATCAGTTCTTACCCAGATTGTTGGCTGGACGATGTTTGGTCTTGCTTTTATCGAGATTGCGAACGTACTCTATCGCACGCGCCGCTCGCACAACTGGGGCTTTCCGCTAGCACTTGGTGCAATCGAGATGTTCATCGCGGTTGCTTTGCTGTACACAATTAATCCGAATAGCTCTGCCGACGAGCTAACCTGGCTTCGTATTACTTATTTGTCAGCATACGTAGTATTTGCTTCGATTGTAACTATCGTGATGGGCTTTGCGAGCTTCGATAACATTACTGACCGTTTTATGTGGGTCGTCAACGGTATGATTGGTTCTATCCTTGCATTCATGATGTTTGGTGGTACTACCCTCGGCGCAGCTGCGCATATCGGCATTTTTGGCACTTATCTCATGGTCAATGGTCTTACTGATTTGTTCTTCGGCATTCATTCTAAGGAAGAAATGCTAGCCTCCTTTAATCGCAAACCGGCCGCAAAAAAGGTTGTAGCTAAGACTTCGAAGAAGGGCAAGAAATAATGATTTTTGACGCAAAAAGCAAAATTGAGCGCTATTTCCGTCATAATCCTCAAGTAAAGACAATTGTTGTCGCCGGTTCTTTTGGTCGCAAATCTGCTATTCGTTGCATCGGCATGATTCTCGGTCAGGCTTTAACTGTCACGATGGGTGTCAATAAGGCTGCTGATCCGGATGTGGTACTATTGGACTACAATTCGATGGCAGTATTTCCGGATATCAATCCAGATATCGTCGTTATTACAAGTTGTGAGACCGACGAAGAGGCGCAGCGTTTCTTCGCGCTGGCAAACCGTGCTAAGCATGTATTAGTCAATTATAATGACGTCCCTCAGCAGTTTGCGAAATACTTAAGAAACCCAGAAATCACCACTTATGGCGATGAACTACCGGCTGATTTCTACTTCGAAAATCATGATTCTGGCCTCGACGGTCAGGCGGGCGATATTGTTAATCCTGAGCGCGAGCATATTCCAGTCGTCGTTAGACTTATCGGCGAACATAATATGCGCCCAGTCGTTATGGCATGCGCCATCGCAAAGATGTTTCAGATCGATCGCGAGAAGATTCTTGCCGGCGTAAGTGCGATTCGTCCAGTTCATGGCCGCATGTCGCCAGCAAAAGGTTTGCACAATAGCGTTATTCTCGATGATTCCGCATCTACCTCTGCGACTTCGCTGAAATATGGCATGCAAGCTCTCTATAACATACAGGCCCCGGACCGCATCTTGGTTACTGATGACGTACGTAAGCTAGCCAAGCTCGATTACGACATGGTATCAGAGGTATTGATTCTTGGCCAGAAGCCAGTAAACAATAGCAATAAGAAGGTTCTCTTCTTTACGGACGAGCTCGATTTGATTAGTCACCTTGGCGAACGCCTTGATGAAAATTGCCTAGTTTTACTAGAAATCCCACTTCCAGAGATAATTGACTCTTACTTGTGGTAGAATAGTATTATGGCAAAGGTGATTACGATTACCAATCAAAAAGGAGGTGTTGGCAAGACTACAACGTCTGTCAACTTGGCTTTCTATCTCGCAAAGGCAGGTAAGAAAACTCTGCTTATCGATTTTGATCCTCAGGGTAATGCTAGCTCCGGTCTTGGCATCAAAGAAAAAGACGCTTCAAAGACTATTAGTGCCGTAATGCTTAGTGGTGCTATTAATGAAGAAGATCTAGAAGAAGGCGAAGAGGTTCCAGAAAAAGTTGAGCTAAAAGATATTATTGTTCAGCCAGACAAAAAGAAGTGCAAGAATCTCTATCTTGCCCCTACGAATGTTGAGCTTGCTGATGCGGAAGTTAATATGAACGCAAAAGTTAGCCCAGAGAAATTCTTTATTCTCAAAAAGGCAATCGCTACGGTGGCTAAAGATTATGATTTCATTATCATCGACAGCCAGCCAAGCCTTTCGTTGTTGACGGTTAATGGTATGGCGGCAGCAAATTATCTTTTGCTTCCAGTTCAGACTGAATACTATGCGCTCGAGGGCGTTGCTGATCTCCTCAAGACGGTCAATGATATCAAAAAAGGCATTAACCCAAAGCTTAAACTTCTCGGTGTTCTCGCTACGATGTATGACAAGCGTACTTCGCTTAGCTCTCAGGTTCTTGCAGAAGTTAAACGCTATTTCAAAGACAAAGTATTTGACGTTACTATTCCGCGCAATGTGCGTCTCGCAGAGGCGCCAAGCCACGGTGTAGCTATCGGCCAATATGACCGCTTCTCGAAGGGTGCAAAGTCCTACAAGGCTCTCGCCGAAGAAGTAATGGAGCGTGTTAAATGAGTGCGAAACGAGGTCTAGGCCGCGGTTTCGATACGCTAATTCCAACTGATACTATTGATGATTTTTTTGATCCTACTGCAGAAGAGGATGAAAAAAATAGCAAGCTCGTAGAGATTGCTATTGACGATATTATTCCAGACCCAAATCAGCCTCGTCGCGAATTTGACGAGAAACAGCTAGAGGCACTCTCGAATTCCATTAAGGAAAATGGCGTCGTTCAGCCGATTGTTGTTGTAAAAGAGGGCAAAAAATACCAGATTGTCGCCGGTGAGCGCCGTTGGCGTGCTAGCCGTATGGCGAATCTAGATAAGATTCCAGCTATTGTCCGTACGCTTGATGCGCAGAAGCGCCTCGAGATTTCCTTAATTGAGAACGTTCAGCGCGAGGATTTGAATCCGATTGAAATCGCGACCGTCTACGCTAAGTTCCGTAGCCAATTCAATCTTTCGAACGCCGAAATCGCAAAACGCGTTGGTAAGAGCGAATCTGCAATCATCAATACTACTCGCTTACTTAATCTCCCGGATAGTGCAAAGCATGCGATGGTCGAGCATAAACTTTCTGAAGGTCAGATGCGCCCGCTCGTCACGCTCACGCCAGAGCAAATTGACGGAATTCTTCCGAAGATTATCGAAGAAGGCTGGTCGGCACGCAAAGTCGAGCAATATAAAGTAAATCTCAATAACCTCAAGAAAGCCCCAAAGAGCACCGCTGCGCCACGTACACAGCAGGAAACTGATGCTTATGTTGATAGCATTCGCGATCGTCTTGGTATTAAGGCTTCTATAGAGACGAGCGCTCGCGGTACAGGGAAAATCGTGTTAAAATTTAAGAATAAAGAGGAGCTAGAAAAGATATGTTCGATACTAACGGCGTAAAAGCCAAGATGACCGCTACTGTAGAGCGTTTCAAAGAAGAAATGAAGAAGGTTCGCACTGGTCGTGCGCATCCTGATATGCTCGCAAACGTAAAAGCCGAAGTTTATGGCCAGTATACTCCGCTCAATCAGATTGCAAATATTACGGTCTCTGGTGCAACTATGCTCCTAATTACTCCTTATGACATGTCGAATATCGACAAGATTTCTAGCGCTATTCGCGCCGACCAGGCTCTTGGCCTCAATCCATCTGACGATGGTCGCGTTATTCGCGTGCCAATTCCTCCACTCACCGAGGAGCGCCGCAAGGAAATCGTAAAGACTGCTAGTGGTAAGGTTGAAGAAGCAAAGATTTCTCTCCGCCAAGCGCGTGATGATGCTCGCAAAGAAATCAAGAATCTCGAGCTTCCAGATGACGCAAAGAAGCGCGCTGAAAAAGCCGTTGACGATATGATTAAAGATTTCAACTCTCAGATTGACCAGCTCTTCTCAGAAAAAGAAGCTGACATCATGAAGATTTAATAATACTAGAAAAAAGGGAGGCAAAAATGTCAGGAGAAGAACAAGACGTAAAATCAAATAATATCAAGATCGCCGTTACTGCAGTAATGAGCGTATTACTTGGCGCAGCCTTTATTATGGCTCTAATCTTATTTGGCATGCGTTTTCAGACCAATTTAGACGCCAAGGCCGAAGAAAAGAAGCGTTCTGAAGAGATTGTTACGATTAATAGTGTTGATTTTAAGACGGACGGCTTCGCCTATAAAGTACCGTCCGGTAAAAATGAGGTAGAGAACTATCTCGTGAACCTTATTAATAAGGAATCTAAGGATGACTATGTAGTTATTAATAGTAATTCTATGCTCGAGGATGTCCTAAATGCTCTTCGCGGTGCATCCGGCGATAATAACATTAGCTATAGCGTCGACAAGGACTTCTTCAATTCTGGTTCGGTCGTATTAGTTACGCACGAGGCTGCAAGATTGAGCGATTTTAAGGTAAATACCGTCACGCGTGATGCCGATTATAATCTTCAGATTGATGCGGTCGCAAAATACGACGACAGCAATCTCGACACCATCGATGGCCGCGCAGTATTTGTTAAAATCAGCAATATCCAGCCAAAAGACATTGAAGTAAAGATTGAAAAGGAAGAATAATGGTAGACATTAAAGCGCCAAAAACCCGTAAAGCAATTACCGTAGTTGTAGTATTAGCGATTTTAGCGCTTGTTGTCTTCGGCGTATTTGTGGCTGTTAGTCGCAGCAGCATTCCGCAGTTCGATGATGGTAGTGAATATAGCGTGATTATTCTTAATAAGACTAGTGGCGGCATCTACGAATGGAGTTATACAGTCGAAGATACGACTATTGCCGATGTAACGGATAAGACTTCGTCTATCGACTATGAAAATCCAGCCGACGATGGCGGTAGACCAGTAGAGCAGTTCATTATTAAGGGCAATAAAGCTGGTAGAACGAAAATCACACTTCGCTACGGCAGCTTTGCGGATGGCTCAGTCGAAGAAGAACATACCTACCTTATCGAAGTTAACGAAAAACTCGAATCTCGAGTTACAGAACAAAAATAACATATAAAAAATATCCCCTAGAGAAGGGGGATATTTTTTGTTAAAAGACGATATATTTTCTTATCCAGCTTCTTAGCGCATCGCCACTCTCGAAGTATTCCGTATCTTCGTCGCGATCGGCTTGTAGCCAGGCTTTTACTTGCCCCTTCTTAATGATTGCTACAGAGGGAGTAAACTTCACGTAATCATGAAGGCTAGATTCTTTCACTTCATCCCACATCATACGATAGTATTTGAACTGCGTATCATCAGGGAAGTTTGCCATATTCTCGCGCATCTTTGGCGTTGTGATACAGCCAGGCTTATCAATCATAATGACGAAAGACTTATTCTCTGAGATTAGCTTCTCGTATTCGTCTTTATTGATATCGATCGCTTCGCTCTTGGCATAGTATTCATCATCGAGCCGAAAACTTTGGTTATCAAGGATTTTCCAGGCCGCAAAGCCACCGGCGCAGATTATGGCTGCGCCGACAATGCTCGCAACTGTAATTTTTACTGACTTTTTCATTTTTTCTCAGTCAATTTATCGAAGTCGATGTCATGATAGGCGATCTTCCAAAAGGCATAGCTTCCGTCGTCTTGTTTAATTTTTACGTCATGCTCGCCCTCATAGTACCAGTAACCGCCAACGACATAAATCTTGTCGCCGTTCCAACCGAGCGAAGTAAGCATATTCTTAGTCATGCCAGAATAGCCGCCGCCACCACACATTAGGAAGATATTTTTATCCTTCGGAAATAGATCTTCGAGAATTTTTTGCGATTCTTCGTAGTTTGCCGTATATTTGCCATCTTTTTGCGTGAACAAGGTCTTACCGGTATAAGTACTGCCAACCGCCTCCGGTAGTCCCTCTACGTTAACGAGATATGGATATGATACGACCTCGAAGCCGTCGACAAGGCCGGATAGATAACGGTCGCCGCCAATTTCTTCGTAGTTGGCTGGGTCTTCGAGCATGCGTACGTCGTAATAGACGCTATCATCGCGATAGAGATATTTATCAATTGTTGATTCGTTGATATTTTTATCAATGCCTAGTTGCCCGCGCTGTCCTTCGCTAAGCTCCGGCTTTGGTAGCTCTGGTAAGACATTAGATCTCTGAGTTAAGAATGTGCCAAGCGCTAAGCCGCCAATTAGAGCTACGACGGCGATAATTAGTCCAATTGTTTCCTTGTTGCGCATATTCCTCCTATTTATTTAGTAGTTTTAGTACTTCATGAACAGCTACGGCGCCGTCTGCAGTTGCAGTAACGAGCTGGCGAACTTCTTTATTACGGCAGTCACCTGCAACAAATATACCAGGCATGTTTGTATGACAATACTCGCCATCAATATAACCACCATCGAGCATTGTAATCTTATCAGCGAAGGCCTCAGTGGCCGGCATACGGCCAATTGCGATAAAGAGCGCTGCTACATCTAATTTTCTTGTCGCGCCATTCACGTCGGTTACCTCGATGCTGTTTAGCTTTTTGTCGTAATCGAGTTTTGTTACATTTGAGTTGAGGACCAGCTCGACATTTTCTTTTGCTTTGAGCTTTTCGACCGTTTCGGCGTCGCCACGGAATTCGTCGCGACGGTGAATGAGATATACTTTTTCGGCAATATTCGAAAGAAAGAGCGCATCATCGAGTGCGGTATTTCCGCCGCCATTTACCGCAACGACACGGCCACGATAGAATGAACCGTCGCAAGTTGCACAGTAGGATACGCCATGGCCAATTAATTCATCCTCGCCAATGAGACCAAGTTTACGTGGCTTGGTGCCAGTTGCGATAATGACTGCCTTTCCGGTATAGGAGCCGCTATCGGTATAGACTTCTTTTTCGACGCCGCGGTCATTTAAGCCTGTAACTTCTTCAAACTTAATCTCTGCACCAAGCTCGTTTGCCTGCGATTCGAGGCGACTAGCAAAATCTAGGCCAGAGATATGCATTGCTGCAGGGTAGTTCTCGATATCTGGCGTGATAATAATTTGGCCACCGCAAGCAGTTGCCTCGAGGACTAAGGTTTTAAGATTCGCTCTACGAGCATAAATTGCGGCCGTGAGACCTGCCGGACCGCCGCCGATAATAATTACATCGTACATTACTTAACTCCTAACATTTTTTCTAGTCTTTTGCGCGGCTGTAAGCCAACGCGGCGATCAGCCTCTTTGCCATCGATAAAAGCAATAAGGCACGGAATGCTACTGACGTCATATTCTTCAGCAAGTGCAGCTTCGTCGTCGACGTCGACGGTAACGATTTTATAATCATTAGATTCGTCGGCCATTGCCTCTAGGGTAGGATGCAGAGCTTGGCAGGGAGGGCACCAGCTTGCGTTAAAATCTACTAAAACTGGTTTATCGGACTTCAATACTTCTTTTTCGAAATTCTCGCTCGTGCCTTCAATGATGCTCATGCTTTCTCCTTATCTAGTCTTGATACTATTTTATACAATAAACGATGTAAAGTCATTGCTTCTTCGGGCTCCAACGCAATGCAGGCGCCCATCTCTTGCGGAATCTTTACGGCGGATACTTTTAATTCTTCGCCTTTTGGCGTAACTGAAATAATTTGGCGACGCGCGTCGTCTTTTGATTTTTTGCGCTCTATATAGCCTTTTTCTAGTAATCTTTCGATGACTGGTGTGGTTGTATTTGGCCCGAGATGCATTGCTTGCCCAAGTTCCGAGGCGGTCGACTCGCTGTGTTGCCAGAAATAGAGCATGGCGATGTATTGCGTATAGGTTAAATCGAACTCTTCGAGGAGCGGCCCGTAAGCGCGCGTAATTTCCTTAGCGCAGAGCCAGAGCGGGAAGCAGATTTGGCGATCTAAACTTAAAACGTCCATTAGATTAGACCTTTGATATCTTGTTCAATTTTTTCTGGCTTAGTCATTGGTTCAAAGTGCTTTACGATATTGCATTTGCGGGCCTTTACTGAGAAATTGTATATTTCGCTCATAAAAACTCCTTTCTGTTTAGAATATATCGCGCACGATGTATTTTTGTCAAATGGGCTTATATCTTGCGCCAGTAAAAGATTTGTGCTAAAATAATACGCAATATGGCAAAGAAAAGTAATACCAAGCGCAAGCTTGTTGGTTTAGTTTCTGAGGAATCTGGCATTCGTCTTTACTATACGAAGAAGAATACCATGAATACTCCTGACAAACTTAGTCTTCGCAAGTACGATCCAGTACTTCGCAAGCACGTTGTCTTCACCGAGACCAAAAAGAACCTCGGCCGCAACGAAGTCAAGGAAAAGAAACGTTAAATACGCCTTCCGCCCTGCGGGGCGTATTTTTTTGTTAAAAAATATCGCTTATGGTAAAATATACTCAAAGGAGAACTTTTTTAATGAGCGACGAAAAATTTAAACGTAGCGAAATTGGCCACGATGCCAATGATCTACATAAGCATGGTGGGCTAGATGGAGCTCACGAAGAAAAGACGGAACGCGAAAGTCTCGAGGAGGCTATCGAGGAATTGAACGATTCTGAAGAAACCGAAAATCTTGAGAAAATCGAAAAAGATATGGGCGGCGAAATTGAAACCGAAGATATTGAAGAAATCGATGAAAAAGTATCTGAACCGGCCGTAGAGACACCTAGTCGGCAAATGAGTGATGAGGAGATTGACGAAAAGGTCGCCGAAGTGCTCAAAGAGCATGCTGCTGAGCCGGAAAACAGCTGGAAAACCAAAGCGGAGAATCAACCATACATGACAATTGATACCGTCGAAGAGCCAAAGGCAAAGAAAAAAGGTGGCGCAGGCTGGAAGTTTGCTACTGTCTTCTTCTTGCTTCTTGCTGTCGCAGGCTGCGGTGCTGCAGCGTACCTATTCTTTAACGATGGCAAAACTGAATTCATGGGCCGTACTGTTGTGTCTCAGAGTAAAGAAGAGGCTAAGGTTGAGAATACTGCCAAGGATCCGAATAACGCAGAGATCGCTGATAAAACAGCAGGTTCTCGTTATATCTACTTAGATGGCTATGATTATGCTCTTAAAATCCCAGATACATTAACGAACGTCAGTTTCCGCTACGATAGGTTCAATTTTAGTAATAGCTTCGATGCTAATTATAGCAATCTATACACTAATGCATCCACTAAGAAAGAGGGCGCACAGGCTACGCCAGCGTTCGTAGGTAATGATTTGAGCGGCAATTTCCAGAACCTTGGCGGCATCTCGATCGCCAATAGCGAATGGAAGGGCGATCTTGGCTCTGCTCCAGATTTAGCATTCAAACTCGATAACAAGTATTATGTTTATTACTATCATCCGCAGCATGCAATCAGCGAGGATCCACTAGAGCAGAAGTGGGAGATGGAGACGATTGACGCCATTGAAGCTTGGCTCGAAGATGAGAAAAATTACATTAAGCTAAACTAATATCTCATAAAAAAGTTCCGGTCTGGCCGGAACTTTTTTGTTGTCTCTAAAAGATTAGTTGTAGAGATTTTCTACCTGGATGCTTGGGCCCATGGTAGTAGAAATGAAGACGCTCTTGACGTACTGACCCTTGATGGATGCAGGTTTCTGAGCCTTAAGACTCTCGACGAAAGCGTTGATGTTTTCTGCGATCTTGTCAGCACCGAAGCTAACTTTACCGAGACCAACGTGAATGATAGCCTGCTTATCGACGCGGTATTCAATCTTGCCAGCCTTAGCTTCCTTAACTGCCTTCTCGATATCGGTGGTAACGGTACCAGCCTTTGGATTTGGCATGAGACCTTTAGGACCAAGGAGACGAGCGTACTTACCAAGCTTTGGCATGTACTGTGGAGTAGAGATAAGAACATCGAAATCGAGCTGTTCTTTATCGAGGCGCTTGGTGAATTCTTCGTCTTCGGCGATATCTGCGCCAGCTGCCTTTGCTGCCTTTGCGAGATCGAGTGGGGCAAATACGGCGACGCGAACCTCTTTACCGGTACCAGCAGGTAGGGTAACAGTTGCGCGGATATTCTGATCTGCCTGACGTGGATCTACGCCGAGACGGAAATGCATCTCAACGGTAGCATCGAACTTAACTGGGCTAGTCTCGAGAGCGAGCTTGATAGCATCGGTAAGGTTGTAGACTTTACCTTTCTCGAGCTTTTCGACTGCCTTGCGGTAGTTTTTGCCACGGCGTTCGAGGCGGCTGCGAGTAACTGGCTTTGGACCAGCTTTCTTTTCTGGCTCTGCGGCAGCTTCAGCTTTGCGAGCCTGGCGCTCTTCTTCAGCTTTTACTTCTTCTACGTGCTTCTTAGATTTTTTGCCAGCTTTAGCAAATTTTTCTTCTTCAGCTGGAGTTTCTTCGACTACTGCTTCTACAGGAGTCTCAAGATTTTTGGCTTCTTCTTCTGCCATTTGAAATCCTTTCGCGGTACAAACGAGATTTTCTCTCTCCCGACATTAAATTTAACTCATATAAGTATAGCATAAAAAGTGCCCCAGTTCAAGACTGAGGCACGTTTAGTAGGGAGAAGAATAGTATTCCTAGAGACACTGAATCTAATCTGTCGAGATAGCCGCCATGGCCACGTAAAGGGTATTCAATTATTCTGAATACTGGAAAATGACGCAATCCGTCTCCCGAGTCTTTAATTCCGAGTTGTCGCTTCGTTGCGGAGCCAATTAAATCTCCGATCTCCGCTACAGCTCCGCCAATGGCCAAATAGCTAATTGATTGCGGGCTAAACTCTATGCCAAGAAGCGGCATGAATGGAATGATAATTGCGGTGCATATTATCCCTCCTATGTAGCCTTCAATGGTTTTATTTGGTGAGATTGACGCCGAAAACTTCGCCTTGTGTCTACCAAGGAGCTTGCCGAAAGTGAAGGCGCCGACGTCGGATAGCGCAGAGACGATGACAATGAATAGAATCTGTTCTCTCGTTAGCATCATGCAGCAGATTGCCGCAAAACAGACAATGCAGATTTCTGCGTTCCAGATATAGTTTGGTTTGCAGGCGTCTGGTCTTAATCTGTATGGCTGCCATTCGGCGATGCTCATTATCTCAGCTGCGCACATAAGTAGGCAAAAGATAAATAGCGTCGAGAATTCAGAGCCATCGAAAGCAAAATAGAACAATACTAACGCTCCCAAAATCCAAAGTGCGCCAATTAGTCTACCTTTCATTTGAAACCACCCCTTTCTTATGGATTTGTAGACAATTCGATAATTCAAATTACAACAAAAAGCGCCCATTTTGTCAATGAGCGCTTTAGTATCTGTTTATTGTTCTGATTCTTTGTATAAGCCCTTTTTGAGAGCTTCGGCCGCCGTTATGACGATTGGATCATAGCCAACGTTTTCGGCGTCTTCCGTATCTTCAGGAACTGAATCGTCCAGGCAAAGAAGATCTTTGCCAGTGCTAGATTTATAGTTCGAAAATAGCTCGAGCTCAGTTTTACTGATTTCTGTTGCGCATTCTACGAGAGCGTTAGACTCTTTATCGGTTGGCCCAATTTTTAGCTTCGTGGATTCCCAGTCGCCTTTAGGGAGTTTGCGATATGCAAAACCGTATTTTTCTCCATTCTTAACTTCACCTAGCATGTATGTTCCGTCTGCGTTGGTCTTGATAGATAAAATAGAGCCGAAGTTGAAGCCGGCGGCGCCAACGAGTTTGCTGATATTGACGTCAAAATTCTTGAGCGCGAGGCTATCTTCCGAATTTATATCGGCGTCTTCGCTTGTTTGCCCGTCTGCTGTGGCTTGTGTCTTTTCGTCGACCTTGGCGCAGTTGGTTGGATCGTCTTTTTTGCTTGTTAGTACGATGACGCCGGCAATGATTGTTGTTGCGAGAAATACGCAAGTTAGAATCTTCCAAATCATGCCGCTGCTTTCGCGAATTGGCTCGCGCAGTACTTCGTCATTCGGATCCTGTTCGATGGTTTCCATAAAAGCTCCTATTATGCTTAAGTAAATTTTAGCATAAAAAAGAATCTCCGTTTTCGGGAGATTCTTTCTAGGTAGATTACTCTACGACCTCTACACCCATCGAGCGTGCGGTGCCTGCGATAACCTTGCAAGCGCCAGCTTCGTCGATAGCATTGAGCTGGTCTTTCTTGACGGCTGCGATCTCTTTGATCTGATCCATAGTGATCTTGCCGACTTTTTCGGTGTTAGGGCGACCGCTACCTTTTTCGAGTTTGATCTTTTCACGGATCAAATCATCGACTGGCTGACCAAGACACTTCCAATCGAAAGTGTGATCTTCGTAGACAGCGATATGAACGATAACGTTCTTACCCATGTATTCCTTAGTAGCTTCGTTGAATGGGTTAATGAAGTCCATCATGTTGAGACCCCACTGACCAAGCGTGCTACCTACTGGAGGTCCAGCAGTTGCCTTGCCGCCAGGAATACGCAACTTCAAGTTGCCAATTACCTTTTTTGCCATTTTATTAATTTTCCTTTTGCCGGTTTTATGAAGCGCTTCACCGGCATATTACGATTAATAATCGTGCGTAACGCCATGTATTATATCACTTTGCGCGGCATTTGCCAAGTTCGTCGGCTACCTCCTTGTCTATTGTTGTTATTTTCGATAGGTTGAACTGTATAAAGAAAAATATTCTTGAATCGGTCAATTTTGAACCGTCTAAAGACCGTACAACTTGATTATGCTTGTCATGATATATTTCATGAGCATTAATAGATATATGAATAAAAAATCATATAAAAAATACTGGTTTTCTAGAAGGGCGGTCGAGCGCCTTGTTGGCGAAATTCGTCCGAGCATCGCTTATCATATAAAAAGACTGGAGCTATTTGGCGGAATTACGCCACAAATGCGCACTCGCGCGGCCTGCGTGCGCAGGGAGGGCGGCCGTCAAGTGTATCGCTGAATTGATGTATTCGATATATTTGCGCTGAGGATTATTGCAGACACTTTTGATACGGTTCGCGCAGCAAGTGTGGTGAATCGCTGTAATGACATAATTGAATGGAATAATAACGCTGATTTTAGTAAAGTCGAGACGGTCTTAATCGATTAGACAGTATTAATACAGTTCGAATATGGCAGATATTGCCGA
>JAHKZT010000049.1 GCA_020626475.1 bacterium | reverse complement strand
TACTTCTTCAAAAGACGCTTTAGGAATCCTTTCTTGTCGTAGTTAGTTTTCTCGGTCTTAAAACGGCGAATCTGACCATCAAGCTTTGCCTCAATAATATCAATACCAGCATAAACATTTGATGCCTGATCTTTTGCGGCGAGAACCTTGCCACCAGGAATATCCATAGAAACAGAAATCTCATACTTATTGCCATGAGCGCGGTCAACTTCGGTGACGACAACCTTTACGACAACATCTTTGCGATGGTCGCGTGGTAGGTGACGATCGAGTTTGCCAATACGCTTGATAACGTATTTTTTGAAGCTCTCTTCTACTTTGTAGTTAGAGCCACTAATTTCAATATTATCGATCATTATAGATTCTCCTTTCCATCCAAATATTTCTGCAAAACCTTAGGCACGCGAATGGTCATGTCCGGGTTTTGATAATTTTCGATAATTGCAATCATAATACGACCAAGCGCGAAAGCAGTTGCGTCGTTAGTATGAACTAATTCAAGGTCGCCATTGTCGCGGCGGACGCGAGTCTGGAGACGGCGAGACTGATAATCGGTCATGTAATCTGCAGTATGAGTCTCACGATATTTATCTTGGCCTGGAAGCCAAACTTCAATGTCGATACCACGAGCATCAGGCTTGCCGATGTCGAAGGTGCATTTGCGAATCACGCGATATGGAAGCTCTAGCTGCTCAACGAGCCAGCGCTGAATAGCAACAAACAGCTCGTGCTCTTTGCGGCTAGTTTCCTTCGTCGAGAAGCTCTCCATTTCGAGCTTATCAAACTGATGCATACGAATGATGCCTTCCATATCTTTACCGTAGGTACCAGCCTCTTGGCGGAAGCTAGTAGCATAGCCGAGATAGCGAACAGGAAGTTCTTTTTCTTCGAAAATTTCATTAGCATGCATGGAGCCTAGGACATGTTCTGCACTACCCTGGAGCCAGAGTTCTTCGCCCTCAATCTTGTAACGATCATCACGCGGCTCAAGACGATCCATCGCATCATACATTTCAGTGCGAAGCATAAGTGGCGGAAGCACAATCGTAAATGGCTTTTCGGAAACTTCACCTTTGAGACCAGCTTTGTCGACAATCTCTTTGATGACTTTTTCGTCCGTAAGGCTATTCATGACGAAGTTAACGATCGCCATCTGAAGCTTTACCATGTCGCCCTTGATATAGGCGAAGCGAGCACCGGTAACCTTTGCGGCACGCTCTTTGTCGATCCAACCGCGAGCCTGACCGATTTCGTAGTGATTCTTTGGATTCTCAATCTTTGGAATCTCGCCACAAACTTCAGCAACTTGGTTGTCGTCTTCGGTAAGGCCAATAGGAACGTCATCCTCATAGACGTTTGGCACTTGCTTGAGAAGGTCGATAAAGGCCTTTTCGGTATCAGCAAGCTTTGGCTCTTTTTCGGCGAGCTTCGTTTTTAGTTCTTTACCCTGCTCAATGAGCTTTGGATCTGGTTTGCCGCCCTTCATTTGGGCAGAAATCTGATTGCGCTCCTGGCGGAGAGCATCGATTTCGCGTGATAATTCTTTGCGCTCGTTATCAAGGCGCAAAAGCTCATCAAGATCAATATCATAGACCTTGTTATGAATTGCATCCTCAACTTTCTGGCGATTCGCACGGATGAAATTAATATCTAACATACTAAGGTATATTATAGCATGCTATACGGTGTCTTGGCGGATTGTCTCGATGATATTTTGGCGCGAAACTTGGCGTACAGAATAACGCATAACGACCGTAATAAGAATCGTGACGATGGCAATAGAAATCAGAATCGGAATAATCGGCAATTCGTAGCTTAGACCAATACCGCCTGCGCCGAGCATATAGTGAACGCCATAAGAGATGAAGATACCGATCGGAAGCCCGATTAGAAGCGCGCGGAGCGTATAAAGTACACTCTCGAGCCTAATCATACGCTTAAATTCGTCGTCCGTCATGCCAATGGATTTTAGCATTGCAAACTCTTTTGCGCGGAGCTGAACGTTCGTCGTAATCGTATTAAAGATGTTCGTAACGCCAATTAGCGCAACAACGGCGATGAAGCCATACATGAAGATTGCAAGGAGTAAGATAATATTTTGCGTCTCCTTCATTCCTTCTCTTAAATCAAAGCCAGAAATATGCGCCTCGTTTTCGCTCTTCTTCTCATTTAGAGCCCCGATATAGCTCGTGACATCCGCCGCATGATCGCCCGGGTTCGCAAACAGCTTACTAGAATAGCTAAAGACTAGCTTATCTACATTTACATTATTTTCTGAAACATAAATCGTAGGGTCGTATAAATTCGCTTCGCCAATCGGTTTCTTGTCCGTGACTGCCGATATCTTAGTGTCAAAGACCTGAATTAAATCTTCGCCCTCGTAATCATCACCCTTCGTAGAGTCGACTGTTTTTAGATGCAATTCGTCGCCGACTCCATTCTTCGTGACGCGCTCTATCGAGCGAGAGCCGTTCGTGTGAATATGTTCTACATAATCGTTAAGAATTGCCGCATGCTCAAAATCATCTTTTACGCCGACCGAGCGAGCGAACTTTTCGAAGTATTCACTGGATAATGCCGTTACATATAAGCCGTGACTAGTTATTGCGTCGCGCACATATACGTGATCGCCGAGATCAAATTTGCTCTCTAAATCGCGGAACTCTTCCGAGGAAGCATCGTAGGCTACGTATTCGACGCCATTATACGGATACATGGCCGCCACGATGCGCTGACCATCAATCACGAAACTAGATAAGCCGACAAAGATTGCAATACTTACAACAATCGAGACGACAGTCGTGCGATATTTTTGGCGACTGCGCTTGAGATTCTTGCTCGCAATGACGCCACCGATGCCAAAGTAGCTGGAAATAATTTTGCTAGTCTTAAGCTTTTTGGCCTTTATATTGACGTCCTGCGTGCTACGGATAGCATCAATCGGCGTGAGCCTGCCGGCACGAATCGCCGCACTAGCACTAGCCATCCAGACGATAATAAAGCCCGAAACTACATCGATCACAATTGCCCACCAAGGCACGAAGAAAACCATTGCCGTATCGGCAGCTAGTAGCGAATTTGTGAGGCCTAGAAGTATATGAGTTGCAATAGTGCCAAGGATTAGGCCGACCGGGATGGCAAATATACCAATAATAAAGGCCTCCAGAACAACAGAATGGCGGATTTGACGAGGTGTAGCACCGACAGAGCTGAGCATGCCAAATTCACGCGTGCGTTCGGTCGTAGAGATATTAAACGAGTTACGAATCGTAAAAATGCCCGCAATAATAACCAAGCCAATCGCTAAAGCGGCAAGACACAAAAACACAGTACTCGTATTGTAATCAATATCGCCATCAAAGACCAAAAATGTCGAGTTCGTGCGCATGTAGCATTTATCTACGCCAGCCTCCCCGAGCGCATAACTTATGTCACTGCCGTAACGCTCGTACATTGGCTTAGCATAGCTGGCTTTGCGCATCGGGCCAGCATAACGAACGAAGACGATATATTCTTTATCAGCCGTGCGCTGCTCTTCGCTCAATGAATCTAATTTTTCGTAGGCGGAAGCCGGAATCGGAGTAACGGCATCTTCGAGATATTCTTTATCGCCCGTATATTCAATTTGCGGTGCATAATAGACGCTTTCGACGTTTTCTGCATGTTCAATTATTTCGACTTTATCGCCAGGAATAAACTCGAAAGACTGATGAAAATTGCCATATTGCGAGATTTCATATTCGCGCAGCGTTTCCCAAAAACTCGTCGGAATTGCGATTACTACAAACAATAATGCGACCGACAATGCGACGCCAAGCATCGTAACGATGCTGCGTTTTTTATTGCGCTTAATATTTGCGCGAGTCAATTTCGATAAGACACTCATTATTTCGCCTTTTTGTCGGAAATAATTTTGCCGTCACCAAAGGTAATAATGCGGTCAGCCTGCTTTGCGATTTCGAGATCATGAGTGACGAGAATGATAGTCTGGTGATATTTTTCGTTTGCAAGCTTCAAGAGCTTCACGATTTCGGCGCCAGACTTCGAGTCAAGGTTACCAGTAGGCTCGTCGGCAAGGATTAGTGCCGGGCGATTGAAGAGTGCGCGGCCGATCGCGACACGCTGTTGCTGGCCACCAGAAAGCTGATTCGGTAGGTGATTCTCGCGATCTTTTAGTCCGAGTGAATCGATCAGCTGCTCGAGGTATTCTTCGTCAACTTCTTTCTTTTCGAGGTCAACTGGGAGGGTAATATTTTCGCGGACAGTTAAGACTGGAATGAGATTATAAAACTGATAAATAATACCGATTTTCTGACGACGGAAGAGCGCGAGCTTATTATCGTTAAGCTTTTCAATGTTCTGCCCTTCAATAACAATTTCGCCACCTTTTTTCGCATCAGGACGATCAACGCCGCCAATCATATGAAGCAAAGTCGATTTGCCGGAACCAGAAGCGCCGATAATTGCTACAAATTCCCCCTCCTTAACGGATAAACTAACATTATCGACGGCCGTAACAAGACTATCGCCCTTGCCGTAGGTTTTTGTAAGGTTTTTAACTTCAAGAATATTAGACATAAACTAATTATAACAAATAAAAATGATACACCCGGCGGGAGTCGAACCTGTGACACCTAGTTCCGAAGACTAGTGCTATGCTGTCGCAGACGCTAGAGATTTGGTTGCCATTTCGGAAACAACTTTCTCGATGAACGATTTTGTCCATGTGAAATTCGTTTCCAAAATGGCAACAAATCCCACCTTAGCTAACCACCTCCAGAGGAACTTTGTTTCCATTTTGGCAACCAAATTCATATACGTCGAGCGATAGCGCGTAAAGCGTCTATGCGGCGAGTTGAGCGATGCAACAAAAAAGAGCCCAAGTATCGGCTCGGAAATATGGTACACCTTGTATCGTCGAAGTGGAACGACCTCGTATCGGATATGTATCGTATAAATGGTGTACTGAGTATATTATATCCTACGAACTATATTCCTAGAAGCAATGGAACTAGTATAGATCTAGTATAAATAGAGAGTTTTCCATCAGGTGGCTGCCCCACATAGCAAGCCATCCTGTGGTAAACTCGTACTATGCTAGAAGCCAAGCGTACTCCATGGCCCCAT
>JAHKZT010000048.1 GCA_020626475.1 bacterium | reverse complement strand
AAATAAGTCTCAATTGATTGCGTGCGCGTATCGTCAATTTTCTTCGAGCCAGTCACCTTAAACTGGTGTTCTTCGTAAGTCGACTCATTGTATGGCGTGTGGTTTTGCATCGTGATTAAACCAATCACCTGATTATCTTTCGATTCGGATAATTCCTTGACGGTCTGCTTGTAGGCGGACTGGTCGTTGATATACTCCGAATCGCCCTCGTGTTCTTTGAAGTCCATTTCGAGCTCGGTCGTAAACTTATCGAAGCCTTCGTTCTTTAGCGCAATATTACGCTTGTACATGCCGCCATTAAATGGATGAATCGCGCTTGTTGCATATTTTTGCTTCTTGAGCATTTGTGCGATCGATGGGATCTCGCCTGCCTTTGGGATTAGGGCAGTATATGGAACGGTATTGGTCCAGAAATTCGTCAAACTCGTCAAAGTTTCAAACTCGATATTTGCAGTACCGCCACCATAATCGAGCGAATACATTAAGCCGCTAGCAGCTTTCTTCTGAATCTTGTGAAGCTCTGGCAAAACTTCGCCGCCCTCAATCTGGTAATAGTCGCTAAACTTTTTGCCTTGAAATTCGACGCTCGGATCAAAGAACGATTCATTTAAAATAACTACAAAGCTAACATCTTCGTCGGCGGCTTTCTTGCGCTTTGTATTTTCGCTCTTCGCGACAATGCTGTACTGTTCTTTAATATTCGCAATGCGCTCTTCGCTATAGCCATCTGGCGCACCGAGATTGAGCTTCTGAAAATTATAAAGAAAACCGAGCACAAAACCGTTATCGTCGTAATTACGATTTTGATTCCAGGCCGTAAAATGCGTGCCAAGGAAAATGTCTTCATAGCGGATACCCTCGTTGTGGCGAACGAAGTAGGTAGAACCCATAAACACTAGAACCGCCAAAGCCAAAGTAACTATGCGCGTAATTGCGAGATGGCGGAAAAAGATATTCTGTTTTTTATCACCTTTGCGGCGAAGGTATAGTTTTTTGCCGCAATAATATGAAAACGCCGCGAGTAATGCCTCGACGATAATAATTGCAATAATTAGACGAATAATCGAACCCATATCGACGAATTTCGACAACGATGAGGCCTCGCTTGCGAGCTGGAAATCCTCTGGCAATAGCGGATAACCGCGGGAGTTGTATTTTGCGATATGAATGAAAGTTAAAATCGCTAGCGCTGCAAAGCCAATACCAGTAGTCAAAATCGGACGGCCGCAGACTGCCCAAATTGCCATCAAGATTAGCCAAATAATAAATGCGTTAAATAGGAATACTAGCGGGCTGCCGAAGACAAAGCTCCAGACGCGCGAAAAATCGTTAATAAAATAACGGTATTCCAAGAACCAAGTCAAAACAATTGCCGAAATGAGCAAAAACACAACTGAGGCAACGACAAAACGCGTTTTTTCGCCCCAATTTTTCGGCGTGATTATATCTAAAAATTTTCTCGCAGTTTTTTTCATCACTATAATTTTACCACATGAAGCTTAAGAAAATACTTATGCTTTATCAATAAAAGCTTCAAAAATATAATAAAAATATGAAATGAATTCATCGTCCGCACATTTCTATCATTCCGTTAATTGCCGCTATTACGATAATCGTAATAGCCTTCATTTCTGAAGTTTTAATTCCTCCTAAAAACTCTTTTGCACCATATTATGATAAGACAGTAGAAGTCTCTGGAATTATTAGCGACGATATAGAATTCAAAAAAGATGATTATCGTTTTAATCTAAAAACTGACCGTGGTTCAGTATATATTATGGTAAAAACATTGCCGAAAGATGCTAATATTGAGCGCTCCGATCGCATCGCGTTTCGCGGCAAAATGCAGTCTGGTTTTGGAAACTATGCCGCCTTTATGTATCGACCGGAAATCATTTCAATCGCCCATCCGAATACGCCAGATTTTACGCTTCGAGTGCGCGATGAGATATCCGCATCTGTACGGGCGCAAATGAATAATTCGCAGAGCGCTCTCGCGCTGAGTTTTCTAACTGGCCAAAAAACATTATTGTCGAAAGAGCAGCGGCAGCAACTTCGACTCGCTGGCCTCGCGCACATTGTTGTCGCGTCGGGATATCATTTATCACTTGTTGTATCATTTGCGAGAAAAATATTTGGCAAAATTTCTCGATTTGCAACATTCGGCTCGGCGCTCATTTTTCTGCTTTTATATATTGGCGTGACCGGTTTTAGTCCAAGCATGATGCGTGCCGGGATTATTACTTTTCTGTCGCTCTGGGCTTGGTATTTTGGACGAAAATTTCATCCATGTCGTATCATTTTGTACACTATGGCAATTTCATTAATCATGGATTCGAGTTTTATCACGAACCTCGCCTGGCAGCTGTCATTTGCATCCTATGCCGGAATTATCTTTCTAACGCCACTAATTACAAAATTTCTTTACGGAAAACAAAAACCGGGTTATTTCCCGAGCCTGATAATTGCGAGCATTTCTGCGCAGCTATTTTGTCTGCCGCTGACTATATATTATTTCGGTATATTTCCAATTCTTGCGCTCGTTTCGAACGTTTTAATTACGCCTACAATTCCGCTCGTTATGTTCGGAACAATACTGTTGGCGATTATGCACCTAAAACCAGTCGTATTTGTGGTGCAAAAAATTATATCTTTCCAACAATTTATAGTCGGAAACGTCGCATCGCAGTCGTGGGCGAGCTTTGATTTTGGCACGGGGCAGGGCACCGTCTTTCTAATTTATCTGCCAATTCTCGCCGTAATAATACTTCTAAAATGGCGCACTAAGCACAGTTTTCGCCCCAGTTACGAACTGGCAGAATCGCCAGATTATGGTAAAATATATCTATGTTAATTCGCTCTGAACAAGAGATGCTAGACTTCGGCAAAAACTTCGCCAACAACATCCAATCCGCAACCGTTATCGAACTAGTCGGTGACGTTGGCGCTGGTAAAACTACTTTTGTGCGCGGTTTGGCACAGGGGCTCGGAATTAAAGAACCGCTCAGCTCGCCGTCGTTCACGATCTCTCGTTTTTATCAGGGCGAAAAATACACCCTCACGCACTACGATTTTTACCGCCTCGAAGACCCGGGTTTAATGGCTGAGGATTTGGCGGAATCTATTGAAGATGAAAACAACGTTACGGTTATCGAATGGGGGCAGAGCATTGCGGACATTTTGCCGCCAGATCACAAAGTAATTGAAATTAAATATATCGACGAAAACACGCGGGAGTTGATTGAAAAATGAAACTATATCTAGATACTTCAAATCCAAAAACAATCCTAAAACTCGACGATAAAACTTACGAATGGGAATCTGGTCGTACGCTCGCGCGTGATTTGCACAAATTTATTCACGATAAACTAGTCGAAAATGGTGCCGATTGGCGAGACATTTCCGAAATCACCTTCTTTGCTGGCCCGGGCAGTTTTACGGGGCTTCGTATTGGTGCCACGGTCGTTAATACGCTCTCGCAAGACTTAAATATTCCGCTCTACAACCATCGTGGCGAAAAAGTCGAAATCATTTTGCCAGAATATGGTCGTCCGGCCAATATTACGCCGCCAAAAAAGTAATCCGCGTGATAAAATATTTTTATAGGGGGCATGGATTATTATTTGTTTTTAATTACAACTTAGAAAGAGGTAGAAATGGATTGGATTATCCCAGCTATTGCTGCGCTAGTCGTTGGCGCAGGTGCCGGTGTTGGTGTTTCTTATGCATCAAACAAGCGCAAAGAAAATGGCGGCAAAAACAAAGCCGATGAGCTCGTTCGCAAGGCAAAGCACGAAGCTAGCGAAATTGTCCTAAACGCAAAAAAAGAAGCGACTGATATTCACGACAAATCTCAAAAAGAAGAATCCGACCGTCGTAAAGAATGGAAAAAGACCGAAGATCGTCTTGCTGAGCGCGAAACTTTGCTCGACAAAAAGCTCGACCAGCTCGACAAAAAGTCTGAGAATCTTCGCAAAGAAGAAAACGAGCTCGAAGACCTCAAAGAGGAAGTTCGCGGCATTCGTACTAAGGCTCAGGAAAAGCTCGAAAAGATTGCAGGCCTCAGCAAGGCTGAAGCCAAAGAAAAACTCATGGCAATGACCGAGCGCGATATTAAGCAGGATTTGACTGAGCTCGTCGTTAAAGAGCAAAAAGCTCTCCATGATCACATCGAAGAAACCGCAGAGTCTATTTTGCTTACTACCATGGAGCGTATGTCTTCCGAGGTTACGGCAGACCGCACTGTTACTGCACTCAAACTTCCAGATGACGATATGAAGGGCCGCATTATTGGCAAGGAAGGTCGCAACATTCAGGCGCTCCAGCACGCTACTGGCGTCGATGTTCTTGTTGACGATACTCCAGGCATGGTTGTCCTCAGCAGCTTTGATCCTATCCGCCGCCAGGTTGCTCGCTATGCACTTGAGCGCCTCATGAAAGATGGCCGCATTAATCCGTCTAGCATCGAAGACGCCGTCGCAAAAGCAAACCGCGAAATCGAAAAAGAAGTTGTTCGCGCCGGTGAAGACGCTGCGCGCGAAGTTGGCGTTATTGGTATTCCGAGCGAAATCCTTCATCTTCTTGGCGAACTCAAATTCCGCACTAGCTATGGCCAGAACGTGCTTCTTCATTCTATCGAAATGGCACATATGGGCGGTATGATCGCTGAAGAAATTGGCGCCGATGTCACTATCGCAAAGACTGCATGTCTTTTGCATGATATGGGCAAGGCTGTTACGCACAAGATCGAGGGCAAGCATGCCGAGATTGGCGCAGAGCTCGCAAAGAAATACGGTATGGATGAGCGCGTCGTTCACGCCATTGCTGCGCATCACAATGATATCGAGCCTACTACGCCAGAGGCTATCATTGTTAAAATTATGGATGCAATTTCCGCTGCGCGTCCAGGTGCTCGCAACATTTCTGCCGAGAATTTCGCAGAACGCATGAAAGCACTCGAAAACGTCGCAACTAGCTTCCCAGGTATCGAAAAAGCCTATGCAATTTCTGCCGGTCGCGAAGTGCGTGTCGTCGTTGAGCCAAAGACAATCGACGATCTCTCTGCACTTAAACTTGCACGCGATATTGCCGACAAGATTGAGGCTACGATGCAGTATCCTGGCGTTATTAAGGTTAACGTCATCCGCGAGACTCGCGCAATCGAATACGCAAAGTAAAAAAA
>JAHKZT010000047.1 GCA_020626475.1 bacterium | reverse complement strand
TTTCCAAATACTCAACTCCACACTTACGCTAAAGAATGCGATTCTAAAGCTTATCATGCTTCATAGTCTTTCTCAGGAGCACCTCTGGCTTGCCTAGTATTTGCCGTTCACTGAAGGCCCCTGCGAACCAGGTCCTAGTGGTCGTACGACAAAACGCCCATGGGCGCATCACCGCCCGTAGGGACTATCCTAGCGCAAGGGTCAGGGACCGTGAAGCATAAGTCCGTTATTTTATGCACTATTTTGAAAATATGGCATAATATTAATCTTCATTGGCAACTTACAAAAGACTTTTATCTCCAATATCGCTATATCACAACTTCCGAAGACTTAACGAACATAAAAATTGCAACATTTTCGGAAATTCGTTAAGTTTCTGAAGTTGCGTAGCGGCAAAAAGAGTCGGGGGAATCCTTCGGAAGTTCAAACACAAAAAAGAAAACCGCGACGCACGCATATCCTTCATATTCAGAACAAAAAATCAGGACACGTGACTGGGATCATAATCAAAAAATCAAAAAAGAAGTCGCGACATGTGCGTGACTTCTTTTTCGTAATTAGTTCTTTTGACGTCGGGAACTTTTCTTCCTAAGAAAAGTGCCCGCTCTCTGGTAGGCCCGGCTGGAATCGAACCAGCATTGTACCCTTAGAGGGGGTATGTCCTATCCGTTGAACGACGGGCCCATATCAGTTATTTTATCAGTTTCCGCTCTATAATGCGAGCATACGTTTGATAAGCGCGCCGCTCGGCGATAAATAACTGTCTAGGCCAGCATAATCTTCTGCCGCAAAATCCGGCACCACACCCGCCTTCAACATCGACGAGGCTTCATCTTTATTTGCATACGCCCAGTACGTCCAGCTAATCTTGTTTTCCTTCATCCATGTCGCCCAGCGCTCAAACGCGCCTTCATACAACTGCCCTGCCCCAGACGCATCCGTCGCGCCACATTCCGACACGAACACGACATGGCCTTTTTTGCGAAAATCATCTGCCGCATCACGCAATGTTTTATTATGTGAACCGGCATAAAAATGCAGCGCATAAGCAACATTTGCATCATCGAGTGGCGCCTGGCTAGCCTCAATAAAATCCTTCGAGTAATCCGGCGTACCAACGATAATCAACGACTCTGGACTATTCTTGCGAATCGCCGCAATCACTTCCTCTGCATACGGCTTAATATCTGTTTCCCACTTCACGCCGCCATTCGGCTCATTACAAATCTCATAAATCACCAACGGTTCGTCTGCATATTTTTCCGACACTTCCGCAAAAAATTCCAACGCATCCGCCTTATTCGTCTGCGGATTGTTATCGCCCAAAATGTGCCAATCAATAATCACATACATATCTAACGCAATCGCCGCATCTGCAAGCTCATACACCTTCTCTTTTAGAGCCTTATTAGCGACATAGCCTTTTGCATTAGCGTCCGTATACATCGCAATGCGAAACAAATTAATCCCCATCTCGTCACGTAAATGCTTAATGCTCTCTGCATTATAAAGATCGCCAAACCATTGAATCCCGTGCGTACTAATTCCTTTTAGCTGAATCTCGCGGCCTTTATTGCTCACAATTTTATCGCCACGAGCATATAGCCATTTTGTTTCAGGTATCTCTTCCACGTAAGCCTCCTCCATTTTTTGCGACAAAATAAAAAAACTAGCCACACATCCAACCACCGATGTAATAGCTAGTAGCGCAATAATTACTTTGCGCATTTTCCTCTCCATATAATTCCAAAGAGCGAGCCAAAGCCAAACTTCTGGCATGCATCTGGCTTAAAATTCTTCGGCGTACGACTCTTGCGAAGATCAAATATAACTGCAACAAACAAATACAAAATATTAATCGCAATCCAAATAATCGGAATAATATAAAGCTC
This sequence comes from bacterium, assembly GCA_020626475.1. Classification (GTDB taxonomy): domain Bacteria; phylum Patescibacteriota; class Saccharimonadia; order Saccharimonadales; family Saccharimonadaceae; genus UBA2834. The sequence goes on along the minus strand of JAHKZT010000047.1, from coordinate 3,501 downwards.
CAAGCTTTCGTGCATCACCTTAAAAATCGCTACCGCAAGCCCCAAACCATTTAGCATTATTAGAAGCCAGTGCGCCAAGAATAGCATGCCATCCGCACTGCTCTTTTTGCCTGCCGCATCCTTGCCTTTTTTCGTCACGACGAATTTTTTACGCGAAATACCAATCAACTCAAGCAATACAACTAGCATTAAGTATGGCGCCTGAATAAGTTCGAAAATCTTCATCCATGTCGCAGACTTTCTGCCACCTTCAAGCCAATCAACTACAAAACGTTTTAGTAAATACTGCGCAAAGAACAAGGTCAAGAAAATTCTCAGATCGCCCTCAATCGCAATTACATGGAAGAACACATAAATCAATGGTAATGCCATAAAGAACATGCGACGCAAGCCAAAACACCAATATTTAATCGATACTAAATAATCGAGTTTTTGACGCAACTTTAGCCCTTTGATGCCGAAGATTCCATACGCTTTTGCCGTCTGAATGCACCCCCTGCCCCAACGCGAACGCTGGCGCAAAAATCCCGTCACATCATTTACGGCTTCGCCATGCGCAAGCACGTCAGAAATCGCAATGCCACGATAGCCTTTCGCCTCAATCAACATGCCAGTCGCCACGTCTTCCGCAATTGTCGCCTGTGCAAAGCCGCCTACTGCCTTCAAAGCCTGGCGGTCAATCACACAGTTCGTACCGCACAAAATCACCGAGTTATTATTATTGCGCGCAAGCTGAATATAACGATAGAAATAATCCTGCTCTAGCGGCAAACGCTTACCAAAACGCGCCTGGAAAATGTCCGGATTATTAAAAGCCTGCGGCGTCTGCACGAAGCCGACTTTTTCTTCTGTCATAAAGAACGGCATCGTCTTCATTAGGAAGTTCTTCTCCGGACGCATATCCGCATCAAAGATTGCAACATATGGCGAATCCGATTGCTTCAAAGCAAAATTATAGTTCCCTGCTTTCGCGAAATCATGCTTCTCGCGTGCAATATATTTCGCGCCAAACTCACGCGCTAATTTCTTCAATTCTTTGCGTTCGCCATCGTCGCATAAATAAATATGCACTTTTTTGGCTTTGGATATTTCATCGCAGCACAAGCCCTCAAAGTGCCACGTAGCACATCCTCGTCTTCATTCAGAGTCGCAATGAACACGTCAACATCCGGATATTCCCCCTTATAATTTGGCGTTTTTGGCGACACTTTTTTGAAGCGCAAAACATTGAAGAAATGCACGATATATTCAAAGGATTCTACGATTTCCAGAATCAAAACCACCAAGCCAACAATTATATCAACAGGACGGAGCTCGAATGGCATCGTAAAACCAATACGATAAATTAAGTAGACGATCGAGGCGAGAACTGCCAAAAAGTACACTACAATTTTTGGCCCACTCTCAAATTTCTCGCTGTTACCTCTCATGCGTAGTTTTATTATATCGCACGAGAAACGAAATCGAATGTTTTTAGCGACGGCGAGTCATTTTGTGTGAAACAATCAACAGCGTCACAATCACGTCAAGCAAGTTTTATTTTTCTTCTCCCCTGTTATATAATTAAAAGGTTAATAACTAAAAGGAGTATTCCATGAAATTATCCGAAGAGCTCCAGTGGCGCGGTTTCGTCGCCGAGCACACGCTGGACCAAGTATCAGACCTAGACAAAGCTCCGCGTAATTTTTATTGGGGCACCGACCCTAGTGCCGATTCTCTTCACATCGGCCACCTCGCTGCTCTCATGATGTGCGCCTGCTTCGTTCGCCACGGCTATACTCCTTATTATCTTGTCGGTGGCGCTACCGGCCAGATTGGCGACCCAAAGGATACCGTCGAGCGCGATCTTAAGGGCCTCGACGAGATCGCCGCAAACAAAGCCGCCCTTGCAAAGCAAATCGTCCGCGTCACCCATTCCCCTGCCGACACTCAGATTCTCGACAACCTCGATTGGTTCGGTGAAGTAAAAATCCTTCCATTCCTCCGCGAAATCGGCAAGGCCTTCAGCATGACTCAACTTCTCGATCGCCAATTCGTCCAGGCTCGCATCGGCGAGGGTGGCTCCGGTATCAGCTACGCCGAGTTTAGCTACACTCTTATCCAAGGCTACGATTTTCTCCATCTCTTCCGCGAACACAATGTCGACCTCCAGCTCTGCGGCGCCGATCAATACGGCAACTGCACCTCTGGCATCCACCTCATTAAGCGTCTCGAAAACGCCAAGGCCGACGCCTATAGCTGCCCGCTCATTATTGACAAAGTCACCGGCCGCAAATTCGGCAAGTCCGAAGGCAACGCCGTCTGGCTAGATGCCAACAAAACCAGCATCTTCGACTTCTATCAGTTCTGGCTCAACCAGTCCGACGACGCCCTCGAAGATTACTTCAAGTACTTCACTTTTGTCATACCAGAAGAGCTCAACGAAATCCTCGCTAAGCACGCCGAAAATCCAGGTGCTCGCTATGGCCAACGTCAGCTCGCAAGCAAGGTCACCGAGGTTGTTCATGGCGCCGAAGCCGCCAAATCTGCCGAGAAAATCACCGCTATTCTCTTTGGTGATGGCCAGCTTTCCGATCTTAGCGCCGACGAGCTAGATTTGCTCGCAAAGAGTTTCCCTACCGCCAATAAAGGTGCTCAGCTCCTCGATATTCTCGTCGAGACCGGCCTTGCATCTAGCAAAGGCGAGGGACGCAAGCTCCTCTCCGGCAACGCCATCTCGGTAAACGGTACGAAAGTCACCGAAGATCAGCCAATTGCCGAGCTCACGCTCATCAAGCGCGGCAAGAACAAATTTGCCATTGTTCGCTAAAATAACAGAGGTAAAATCAAAAAATGCTCCATCTGGGGCATTTTTCTTGCATTTTTGTCAATTTTAGCATATGCCTATTGACTTTTTTAGCCATCTGTGCTATAATGTAGTCGTGCATCAAAAAGGATGCATTGTACATTAACCTATCATTGACTACCCATTAGTTTCACTCGTAGTGAGCGTCGGGTGTAGCAGCCCTCCTCTGCCGCATCCAACGCTCACTATGAGCCCCATCAAGTTTTGCAAAAAACTAAAATTTTAAAAAGGAGGACGAAACTATGGGCAAGAAGTTTTATTATATTACTAGCGAAGACAAAGAAGTTGCAAAGGCAGACTTTGACGCTAGCAATGGAGCAAAGGTTGAGGTCAATCCTAAGGCTGGTTCCTGGGAACTGATTATGGCCTGCATTCCTACCGAGGATATGCTCGACGCAGTCGAGTCGAGACTCGCTAGCTGGCTCAAGACTCGTCGCAACATGGCGGCCCCATTCGAGGAGGGGTCCAGAGTTCGTATCGACGGTGCTCAGCCCGACTCGTTCAAGCTGAATCTTCCGCAGAGCTCAATTTCTAGAGAGCAGACGGAAGAAATCGGTCAGGCATGGTTAGACTGGAGAAAGAAGTTCAATACTTCAGCTCAGCAGACGCAGCAGACACAGCAGCAGCAGTCGCAGCAGCAGACTACACAGCAGCAG
>JAHKZT010000046.1 GCA_020626475.1 bacterium | reverse complement strand
AAATAGAAACGATCGAGAATAGAATGTAGCGCGTAACGAACATTGGCGAGAGTGGCGGCATCGAAAGGAGAATGAGCGCTAGAAGCGGAACCAACATCATACTTAGCAGCATGCGAAGTTTTTTGCGCGATGCGATTGCCAACGTAATAATCGTAATAATTGCGAGCAACACGAGAATTAATAGCCAGCCTTTGAGGTCGCCAGATTTTTGGAAGACGAGCGATTCCGTAACGTAATTTGCGAGCGTATGGAAGCTAACGTCGCCAATCCAGAAGCCGCTTTCGACGGATGCCGTCTGGCGAATGAGGCTTGGGACCCAAGGGGTAAACAATGCTACGGCACCAATATAGGTTAGAATGATTTTCTTCTGGAAGATTTTTTTACGGTAAACCAAGAAGAGATACACGAGATGTGCGATCCAGGCGAAGGCACAGAAATAATGCGTCCACATGCCGAGCGCAAGCAAGATTGCATACATAGCCCACCAACGTTTTTTACCATTGTCAATGGCGAGCTGTAGGACATAAGTCGCAGCAAACACAATCGCTAATACTAGTGTATACATGCGCATTTCTTGACCATAACGCACGAACACTGGCGAAATCGCCAATAAGGCCGAGGCCGTAATTGCTGCCGTAGCGCCATATTTATACTTAAGCCAAAGGTAAGCAAATAGAATCGCGACAGCGCCACAAACGACCGAAAGCATACGCATAGCAAAGTCAGTATGGCCAAAGAAGTGTGCCCAAGTCTTCAAGGCAAAATAGTATAGTGGCGGATGAACATCTTGCGATGTAAGATCCCAGACTTTTGGATACTCGAAACGCGTTAGATAGGCACTGTAAGACTCGTCAAACCAAATCGACTGACGCAGTTGCGCCATGCAAAGAACCATATAAAGCAAGCCCAAAATTACCGGAGCCATAATACAAATAATGCGTTTGCGCGCGCGGATAAAATCCCATAGCGCACCAAGATGTGTACTCATGAGTCTATTATACCATTATGCTATAATTACCGTATGCCCGCGTGGCGGAATTGGTAGACGCGCTAGCTTCAGGTGCTAGTGTCTTTACAGATGTGCTAGTTCGAGTCTAGTCGCGGGCACCAATAAAAAACTGACCCCGAAGGGCCAGATTTTTTATATAGATTAATCTTCGCCGTTACCCTTGCCCGGTGTTTGGCTACTATTCTTTCTTGCATTAGCACACGACTTAATGACGTTGTTGGCCGGGTTGCCGCTTGCATTCAAATTTACATCACGAATAGCAAGTGCATTATCGCCCGCCTTGCCTACCGTAAAGTCAGAGCTAGAGTAGCCGCAGTTATTAGTGACATAGAAATCCTTGACAATACCAGTAGTATTGGTTGGGTCAGTCATAGCGAGAGCGTAGTTTGCGATTGGGAAGTTGGTATCCGCTAGCTCAATGCGAGACTCAACGCGACGGAAGAGATCGTTAGCGCGGCCAGTCGAATCAACCATCGGCTGAACGTTTGCAAAATAGACTATTTCGCAGTTAACAGTGCCCGTAGAATCAATTTCAGCATTGATAGGCTTCTTTGGATCTTGGCAGCTATACATCTTGGCGGAAATATCCGTTTCTGGGCCGCCGTATGGCAAGTTCACGACCAAGAAGGATGTAGACATATTGCGACTGCCATCGCCGATTGGACTTGGGACATAGAAGTCCGCCATACATGCATAGGTACCCCAGCTAGGATTGCCAGGATTACATACTACATCCATTGGAGTATTAAAGCTCTTGTTCGCGGAGTATGCAAGAGAATTCTGCGGAAGCATATTGGAGTGGTTACTGTTAGAAATCTGGCGCTTGCTGCGGAAGTCAATATCGGTGCTACGAGTTGGGCGAAGCAGTAGCGTGCCGCGGTTCGTTTGGCTAGTGTCACCCGTGCCTGTGCTGGCATAGAACTGATCCATCGTGAATGAATTTGCGGTCTGGATCATAGTAACTTGGAGTGCTGGCGGAACAAGTGGATTCTCGGTGAATGAGTTGCCGTAATCTGCCGCAGACGAGCTACCGCTGTTGTAGATACCCTTATTCGATAGAATAGAGCTAGTGAGTTCACCTTGAGTACCGTTCTTCCAGAAGCCAGTATAGTCAGCCTTAACGTTTCCGGCATTGTCGGTTACGCCGTTATAATTCTCATCATCGAACCACTGAATCTGAATACGATTGATTTTCTTTTGAGAATCATCGCTATCGCTACGAAGCGGGATTAATTTGGTTGGGTTTCTGCTATTCAAGGTCGCAAGGAAGTCTTCCGTATAGGCAGCAATCTTGACGCAGGTATAGGCCTGGTCGACAGTGCCAGTGTCGACGCCGTCGCGAGTCTGAATGAGAGTTTCTTTGCTCTGGTCGCCAGAGTGAAGAAGGCTACCGACTGCACTACAATCCTGAGAAGTCTTATAAGCGGCGTTTACGTCGCTAAACAATTTCTTATATTTATCACAATTACCAGTCTTATTGCCGCCTGCAGTATAGCTGTCTTTGTTAATGCAGCTCTGATAGCGCAAAAGGACAATCTTAGCATCCTCAACGCCGGCAAGCGCAGAGTTGTATGCGGACTGAGAAAGGCTATAGTTCGTAGTACGGAATGATTCAGCGAGCATAATGCGCACAAAACTCAATGCGATAATACCCAACAATGTTGTTGTAAAAATCACAATATAAATCGAGGCTGCACCCTTTCTCGTCTTTGCTCTAGTAGCCTTCATTTTTTATCCTCCATACTTATTTATACCAGTTTCACCAGTTGCGCGTGCAGAAAAGTTGAATTTATTAACCGCACAATAGTCGAAATCATTTAGCGTCATCTCATCGCTATCGGCGCTATCGCGTGTACCGTCTTTATTGTCGGAACCTTCACAGAAGTCACCGTTGGACTTAATGTTAACGCCACCACGATAGGTCGCTAGGATGAACATACCAGAGTAGAATATCTGCTTTGTAGTGGCATGCTGAGTGGCCGGGAAAATCGTAAAGTTGTACATAGCAAGATCCGATTCGTTATCCTCTATTAATTCGGTAACTTTGTCAAGTTTGCTACCTGTACCAAGGTCGAACATATATGGGCTAGTCGGCTTTATGCTACCTGCGCCAGTCTCAGTAGCCGGCTCATAATATACCTGGTCGCCAACTTTTTTCTCACTATGTGCGCAAGCGTGACGATCCTTATCCTGGAAACGTGCGAATTTCGGGATCGTATACCCCTCATCCGTCTTAATAACGAAGGCGTGCTGTGCTAGTGCCGTATTAATAGTAGTCGCGTTGTAGATTTTCTTCTCTAGGTCGCCATTTGCGCGTACTTTGCGGAAAGTATCGGCAGTATTCCAGACATAGCTATAGTCGCCGGTACAGAAGACGCCACCGAGCTGACGGCCTTCATTATCCGATGTTGCGATGAAGTAATTAGCGCGCGCCTTATCTATATCTTTCTGCAAAATCGAATAGTCGCTTGGGAGCTCAGGATTAATATCAATGTTCACTCTGGACGCATTAATGGTGCGCGTAAGATCAGAAATAACTTCGCGCCCGACTGAGTTGATACTGCGGAGAGCAAGACCTTTTTGATAGATATTAGTAATGCGCATCACGAGCGTTGCAATACCGACAAGCATGGTGCCAAGGAAGGCCATAGCAAGCATGAGCTCGATAATAGTAAAAGCTTTCTTCTTTGTCATCATTCCATAACCTCCGGATTATAAAGGCGTACTACGGTCGTGATGGTAGATGGGACGCTCTGGCCGACTGCTTGCCAACAAGTGCGGATATAGAAATCATAATAATCGGCACCAGTTTTTCCATAAGTGTCTATATTGCTGACAGCATCAATCCAAACGCCCTCGGCGCGAGAGATGCTATTGTAGATATCTTCGCCCTCATCGAGACCACCATCAGCGCTGTTCGAGGAGCTACCGGCAGAAGGGACAAGTTTCTTGAAAATTAAGCGCGGATAGAGCGATGGCGCGTTAAAAACGCCTTTTGTATCATTATTGCGATATACAATCATATGATCAGCGAGACTGTCTTCTCCAGCTGTTTTGCTATCATACCTCAAGCCGAGATATTTAAAACGACCGTCCGTAGATAACTCCGGCATAATAAGGCGGGTATTCAAAATGAAGGCATGGAATCTATCAAGGTGGGCATTTGAAGCATACGCCTCATCGCAAGACTTCATATCGTTAATATCGAAAGATTTACCGCTATCCGTATCAGCCATTTCTGCGGCCGTTACGCTTGGGCGTATCGCCTTGGAAGTAATCTTGTTCCAAATGGTGCGGAACTGACTTTCGCTCTCTAGCTTCTGACGCTCGGCGACATAGTTGTTATGAATGAAGCGGAGGGCTTCTGCCTGCGCATCAATCTCATTGCGGGCCATCTCTGCTTCCAGCGTACGCTGGGCAGTATTAATGCCGTCGTTCATCATATTGATGGTAAGCATGGCAACGAATGCAAAAATCGAAATCGAAAGCATGACTTCGATAAGAGTATCGCCGCGTTTAGATTTTAGATGTCGTCGCATAATACCTCTTCTTTCTCAGAATCCGGAGCGGAAGGATTGTAATAAGCTATTTCGTCCATATCTAACAAAACGACACCGCTTTGCGAATGCGCATTCTTAGAAATCTTGATAACGCGGCGATGATCGGCGTAACTTTCGGCGCCATTACTATCGACACATAGGAAGATGTCTCCCTGATTTAACTGAGGTTTTCCTGCCGCGTCGTTCTCAAAATATTGATAAATACCCTGCCCCTTGAGGCTGGTGAAGGTATCAGAAGAATAATCTACGATTTTGCCGCTGTATTCGATAGCCTTGTTCATGGAGAGCGTACGAATAACGCCGTTAACCGGTGAGCGATAGATGAGGAGGGTAAGTTTGAGATCCTCAGCCTTCTTCTGTTCACCAACGCGAGGAGCCTTAAAAGTAGTATCCCATTTTAGGCGCTGAACCCTAGAGCCACCAGGAACACTAATGTTTTTACAGTTCGCAATCGCGCCACACTGATAAGCGAGGTTATTAACATGGAGTGCCTTGAGCAAGGCTACATCACTAGGCGGATTAAGAACGGTCTTTAAATCATCGCTAGCCGCAGCACTGAGGTGCTTTCCGGCAGACATATCGTAAGCGGCGCGAAGAAAATCAAAATAGTCGCGACCAATAACAGTAGTCGTTTGGATACGGTTGCCATCAATCATAACTACCGCACCGTAGACAGCACAGGTGGTACGACCGCGGTATAAATTGCTATCGGAAGAGTCATTAGCGTTGGCTTCTTCAATCGTGCCACCACAAGCACCTTCGCTCTTATCGCGAACCTCAACCTGAGTATCGGCAACGAAAGAATAGGCGCTACGCAATGCGTCAGCAGCGTCCTGGACGGCGTCTTTGTAGCGCTGGTTAGCAATACTGGAACCGGTGCCGGCAAGAATGCCTACGAGCAAAAAGCCACTCAATGCCAAAAATAGCATTACTTCAATAATAGTGAAGCCTTTTTGCTCCTCCTCCAGATGAATGCCCATATTTTTATCATACATTAGCATAAGCGAAAATCCACCTTTTTTAATACCTCGTTGGCAACTCACGCGAGTATGTCGT
>JAHKZT010000045.1 GCA_020626475.1 bacterium | reverse complement strand
GTCGAGCTAGCCCGCCGTTGCGGGTAGCTCGCTCCTCGCGCTCGGCCCGTGGCCTCCGCGAGCTCTCCGTAAAGCTTACGATGCGAATGTGCTTTGAGGGTCGTTTTAAGATGAGAACTCTCGTCAAAAGCCGAATGGATGCTTATGGTTATCATTGACAAAATAGGGAAAGTGTGCTATAATGATAGATGTACCTGTTGATTCTGTATTCTTTTCTGGAGGTGTAAACATGGTAAGTATTATTTATGAAAATGGTGTTCGTAAGATGAGAGGTGAAGATGTTACTCGCGGCGAGAGCTGGGAGGGCATCGGAGAATATTGGTCTGGTTATTCAGCGCTTCTTACCGACATAGTCGGTGGCTTGATGCTCGTAAAAGAGACGACAAGAGGGAATGGCTTTAGCCGTGAGATCGATTACCAGTTGTACGCTCTGCTTGATGAAACATCGCGCGATGCGTTGTGTTTCTACTATGGTTTGCAGGGCCGCTCTAAGAACTCACTTGACGCGACTACGCGCTGTTTGAATAACCTTTCGTTTGGAGGGGTTCATTATAACGAAGCGTTAGTAAACAACATCATAAACGAAGCTATTATTAAATTGTCGAAATGCCCTGAAATACAGGAATATGTTTCAGGATTGACCGACGGAAAGTGCTTTGGAACCGCCCAGTAGGGCGGTTTTTTCTTTGCCTTATTGTGCTTGTGGTATAATTTAACATAAGGATAATAATAAGTTTGTGAGGTCAAAACAAATGCAAAATCTTGATGATTTTATGGAGTCTTTGCTCCAGGAAAAAGGTATTAATGTTGAGGGCGAGGTGCGTGACCAATTGAAGGCCGATATGACTCAGCGCTTACTCAACCAAATTGATCGCGCGACCTTAAACCGCCTTTCCGAAGAGCAGGCAATTGAGTTGAGTGATAAATTGGACGATCCAAATTTCGGTGATGAACAGGCATCAGAATACATCAAGAAATGTGGTATCGATGCGCAGCAGGTTGCGCTCGAAACGATGATTCAGTTCCGTGCACTTTATCTTGGTGGTGGCACCGGTGATGTAGTAAATGAAGCTGAGGAAGCCGAAGCGGTAGCGGAGTAGAAAAATGACCGAAGGACCAAAGAATACAGGAGAGGGCGGCGCCAGCGCAAATGCTGACGAAGTCAACGAATGGGAGAAGATGGCGCAGGAAGCCGCAGTTGAGGCGGCAAAAGCTGCTGGCCAGAACCCAGACGAAATAACAGAAGATGACCTTGCATATCAAAAGAAACAAATGGAAATGGCCCGCCGTGGCACAGATTTTGACCCACTATCTAACGACGAAATGTCGAAGAACGAAACAAACACTGGAATCAATGCAAAAGGTGAAGAATATCAGTGCATGCCTTGGAATACTTGGGATAGCTATGCTCGCGTAGGCAAAGATGCAAGTCGCGAATATTTTGATGCGCATAATGCTTGGAATAAACGTATCGAGAAAGCGATGGGCGCGATTGAGCAGGGCGCAGACGAGGATCCGAAAGATTATCAGAAACGCGTGATGGATGCAGTTTATGGTGAAGTTGCGCAAGAGCAAGCCGATGATGAGAATCGAAAGCTGAGCGCAGTGGAGATTGATAGTCTAGCAAAGAATTTCCCACGCCAGGAAGGCGAAAATACGAAGGCTTGGGCGCAGCGTATTTCTGATGAAACTGGCGTGCGTTTTGCTGCTCTTGGAAAAGCTGAAGCTGGTGTAGCTGACGAAAACGGTGCAGCGGTGGAAAACGGTGCGGCGGCGGAAGAGAAGAAGCCGAGCGCGGAAGAGGATGAGCTTTTGGAGCAATTCAAGGGCTGGTATGATCGCATCGCTGATGCTAAAAGTAAGTTTGATAAAATTCAAAGGATTGATGGTACGACGGAAAGTGATGCTGATTATGAGCGTCGCATGAATACGGTTGTACTCAGTAATCTTTCGACCGAGCTTGCTAATCATCCGGAACGTCGCCTAAACGATGTCGAGTTTGGAAAAGTTACCGAGATGTATCCACGCGGCGAGAATGAAGATTATAACGATTACGTTGCGCGCGTAAAAGATGAGACTGGTATTGATTTGGTAAGCGCAACGCGTGCTGATATGGGCGTAGATAATAATGGCACGCCTGATTTTGTTCAGCAGGCGATGGAGGCCAGCGATGAGTCTGATATCGATGGTGCCGAAGCGAGTGCTGAAGCTGCAGCTGAGCATGAGCGTGCAAGTCGTGCGCGTGAAGCTTTGAAGACGCCACTATTTGAGAATATGTGCAAGAAATATAATATTTCTGACGAAGATCTCGAGAATTTGAGTGACGAAGAAGTCTTGCTTGCACTTGAGGCTTATAAACAACAGCTCGAGGAATGGGCGAAGAAGCCCGTTGAAGAAGGGGGCGCTGGTTATTCCGAGGAAGACTTGAAGAAGATTTCGGATGCTGGCGGTAGATATCTTGAAGATTTAATGAAGCGCTATAACGAGCATCTTGGTGAAGAGTTAGATGCGGAGGGCGCAGAAGATGCTGAATCGGCGGAGCAAATGGAAAAATTGCGCAATGAAATGATGCGCGGTATGTCGATTGCGGATTTGCGCGATATGCTTGAGGCTGAAGGCGTGCGTGTTGCCGATATGGAAAACATGGATGCAGAGCAGCTAAAAGAGTTGCAGGAAAAGCTACGCAAGAGAATGTTTGAGGCCTTTGGTGCCGATAATGGCATTGCTGATTATCTCGAGCGCGACGAAATTAAGGTAAGTGACCTCGAAGAAAAAGATTTCGAAGGTATGAAAGATCAGCGCGAAGCTTATCGCCAAGAATTTCTCCATGACTTGAGCGATGAGTCGTTGGCTGATAAGTTGCGTGAACGTGATATTAAGATTGTCGACCTTGAAATGATGACAATGGAAGAGTTGTTGGCGCTTAAGAAAGATTTGGCGGCTGCTGAAGGTCAGGGTCAGGAAGAAGAAACTGTTGAAGGTGGCGAGCAAGAGCAGGCGAAAGAGCCATTGATTGCAGTGATGATTAATCGTGAACGTGATGCGAAGATTGCTGCAAAGGCGCTTGCTGAAGAAATGTTCAAAGACAAGCTCGAAGGTAACGGCAAGAAGGGTCTTGGCAGAATGTGGCGCAATTTGGTATTTGGCCAGATGCTCAAAGACGCGACGATGCTTAAATACGAGCGTGAAGCTATGGATGCCATTATGGCTGGAGATAGCGAAGTTCGTGGCGTTAATGTCGAGCAATTTTGGTCGAATAAGGGCGATGGCGCAAGCGGTAAGGTTGTTGAGCGTCTAACAATGGCCTATGTTAATGGTATTGAGGACTCATTATTGCATGGCGCGGCTGGCAACGAGATGGATGCTTACGGCGTAGAAACTGACGAAAACGGCAACAAGGTTGTTTATAAGTATTCTGAGGGGGGCAATAAGAAAGAGGCGGTTGATGCAAATAGCGCAGAAGCTAAATCTACAATCGCAGTCCGCGAAGCAATTGAGAAGTTTGCTCAAGGCAAGATGTCTGAGCATGACTTTGATGAGGCGATGAAGTTCGAAAAGGCGCGTTTGGCTGACGAAGGTCTGGATACGAGCTTAGTTTCGGATACCTTGCTTGAGACAGCAAAGGCTGCGAAAGAGCGCTTCAATCATGAAGAGAGTATTGAAAACGTGATGGAGGGCTTCCGCTTGATTAATGCAGATTATCAAGCGCAGGTTCGCACAGAAGTACATCGTTCAAAGATTGATGAGATTTCGGAAAAGATTTCTGGTAAGCTCGGTATCGTTCAGCCGGAAGTAATTGCGGCGGCGGCTGGTATCGCAGTATTCTTTACGCAAAAAGCTACGTCTTCCGCACTTCGTGCAGCAGTTCCAGTTCTTGGCGGCGCTTTGGCGGCAGGTACTTTCGCAGGCTTTAAGGAACATAACCGCGTAGCAGTTGATCGTGCCGAGCAGGCACGCCGTATAGCGCGTGGCGAAGAAATTGGCGGCACTAAGTATGATCGCCAGATGGAAGCGACCGAATACAGCTCCTTTGAAGCGAATGAATTGTCGAGCATGATAAAGAATGCGATCGAGGCTGGCGATACGAATATGATTCAAAGGACTTTGGCGAATGCCGAGGCTTTGACTCATATGAGTGATTCGAAGAAAATCGATTTGATTAGATATTCTAGTGGCGACAATGCTACGATCGAAGACGAACGTTTAGCGCTTGATGTCCAGATTGCGCAGGCGAAGGTAGAACTAAGAAAACAAGGTATTACTGATAATACCGAATCGTTCATTAGGGCTTCCGAAGAAGCATACGAAGGCATTCAGAATGATATTGACGCGAAGGATGCGGCGTTCAAGAAGCTTCAAGCTAAGCGTGTGGCGGCACAATTTGCTAAGACTGCAACGATTGGCGCTGCAACGGCTGTAGTTGGTCAGGAAGTTTCTGCGGCATTCAACCCGAATAGCTATGGTCTCTTTGATAAGCTTAACGATACGCTTGATATTCGCTTTAAACCACTTAATATTGGCGTCAATAATCTTGATGCACATAAGACTTTGTTGGCCGGTGTTTTGGGGATTAATCATGAGCAGGTTGCCTCAACTATTATTTCGGTTAGGGAAGCAGAAGCTACTGGCGCTAAGCTTACTGACGAGCAGGTTGATCAACTCAGAAAAGAAGGATATACAGTTACCGAGAAGAATATTACGAATACGGAGCAGGTTACTCGTACTGAGTCGATTAGCGCTGCTGATTATGCACGCGAGAATGGCGTTCGCACCTCTATGGAATGGGGTGGTAATGGTACGTCCTTCTCTGATGGTAACGAGCTAGCGGCATATCAGAGTAATGATGGCGTGTTCTTTACTAGAATGTCTGGCAATTCCTTCTCTGGTGATAGGTCGGTTAACTTTGATGAGGTACGCAACAATGTGAAACTTGCTGTTTCGTTGAGTGGCGACTCTCAGGGTAGCAGAATTTTGATTGACGGCGTTGTTCATGATGATGGTTCAGTTTGGTTCCCAACCGACGATCCAACATTGAGTAATATTATCGCAAATCAAGAGTATCAGGCAGTAAGCGTCGTCTGGGATACTGGTGAAGTTTTGGAAGACGGATCAAGAAGACTATTTAGCTTTGCAAGCGATCTCGGTTCCGATTCAGTTGGCGATATGACGCATGATGTAGTTGATACGATCGTTCATACCGATACAGTTTACGACGTAATTGGCTTCGATCAGCAAGCTGAGAATATTCTTCAGGGTAGTGATTTGATTAAGGGCGGTGTAGCAATTCCATTTGCGAGCCGCAAGAATCTAACTCGCGGTAGAAAAGGTCAGAGTCATGGTCCGCGTGGTCCGGAGAGCTTTAATGATGGTAGTCAGCCAACACCTCCAACTCCTCCAACGCCTCCGGTTCGTCCGGCTGATACGACGGGAAATAACCCTACTCCGCCAACTCCGCCGACCCCACCAACTCCGCCAGTTGGTCCTGAGAGGCCATCTAGTACAACGCAGACTGGTGAGAGTAGTACCGAGACTCCTAGACCGGCACCAGCGGAAAATCCGCAGCCATCTACAACTGAGGCGCCAACCGAGAATCCAAGTGAGACTTCGACGGAAAGCCCTGCTGAGGCGCCAGAACGTGCTGTGGGTGATAC
>JAHKZT010000044.1 GCA_020626475.1 bacterium | reverse complement strand
AAAAACTACAAAGGGGGTAATATTCATGGGAAAAGCAAACGATTATAAACCAGGCGATTCTATCTATGTCTATTTCGGAGACAAATTCCGCAAAAACCTGCGCAAGTCCTATCGCGACAGCAAAATCTACTTCGCCGAGTATAAGATACTCGAAATCAACGACAATGTATTGACGCTCGTTCACGGAGAAAGACTCTGCGACAAGAAACATCCTATTGGCGGCTACGGACTTGCCGTCACCGACTCATGCAAATTCATATTCACCGACAGCGAATTCGATGAATTACGCCACGCGAGCGATGATGAGCTTGAGAGCTTCTGCAATAGTAGCAAAATCCGTTATAAAACTTTTAGAAAGGTTTTCGCGCCATTTCGCATCAAAGAAAAAGACAACCAGCAATAATCGCCGCAAATCTCCCCGCCTAACAGGGGAGATTTTTCTTTACTATGCTATACTATAAATATGAAAAAAATTAATACGTCGCCTCTATCAGGCATGCAAGAACTACTACCAACCGAGCAGGCCATTTTTGACCAGCTAAAACAAAATATCAGCGACGTATATCATCATTATGGATTCTTAAACATTGAAACACCGATTATTGAGCGCACCGAGGTACTCCTCGCCAAAGCTGGCGGCGATACCGAAAAGCAGATCTACATGGTTAGCAAGACTGATGAATCTGCCGATAGCGCCGATCAGGCCCTCCGTTTTGACCACACCGTTCCTCTCGCACGCTACGTCGTCGAGCACAACAACGATTTAGTATTTCCATTCCAGGTCACCCAGATTAATCGCAACTTCCGTGGCGAGCGCGCCCAACGCGGCCGTTTTCGCGAATTTTACCAGTGCGACTGCGATATTATTGGCCGCGAGAAGCTCCCAATTGCGTACGACGCAAAGGTTATCGCCTGTATTCACGATGCGCTAAAAACCTTCAATCTCCCAGAGATGAAAATCCGCATCAGCAACCGCAAAGTTCTTGCCGGTTTCTTAAAGGCCATCGACGCCGAGTCCAAAGCCACCGAGATTAGCAGTATCATCGATCACGCCGAAAAGGTTCCACTCGAAAAATCCCGCGCCGCACTCGAAGCTCTCCAACTCAGCGCAGAGCAAGTCGAAAAAGTCATCGCTTTCATGTTTACGAAAGGTGATTTTACTACCGTCGAAGCGAAGCTTAGCGAAATCCTCGGCAATCTCGATACCGTTCGCGAAGGTCTCGATGAGCTCAAAGCAGTCTTTGATATCCTAAACGCCAAAGAGGGTATGAGCGATATTGAAATCGACTTCATGATTATTCGTGGCCTCGATTACTACACTGGCACCGTCTACGAGACCTTCCTCAAAGATTATCGCGAAATCGGCAGCATTTCTAGCGGTGGACGCTACGAAAACCTCGCCGGTAACTTCACTGATCAGAAATTCCCAGGCGTCGGCGGCAGTATTGGCCTCACGCGTCTATTCTTCGTACTTAAAGAAACTGGTCTATTAAATATGACTGCTACTAAGCCTATCGATTACGTCATCCTACCGATCACGAACAACGAGTTCGCTGCTTCGATGCAACTCGCCAGCAAACTGCGAAAAGACGGCAAAAATGTCGATATAGACTTCAGTGAACGCAAACTTGGCGACAAGTTTAATCGCGCAGGAAAAATCGCCAACTACGCAATTGTAATTGGCGAAACAGAAGCTAACAGTGGCAAATACACTGCCAAAAATCTTGAAACCGGCGAAACGATTGAGCTCTAGGATTTCTTAAAAATCCAAAATTTACTCAGAATATAATTCGTTACAATTACAACGAATTGGCCTACGCACTTCGCGAATAGATCGCCCCAGTGCAAAACATCGGCAATTAGCAAAATACAAAGCGTCTCGAGAATTAAAGTAAAAATACGCGCCGCAAAAAAGCTGACAATCTCTACGGCCACACCTTTTTTATCCTTTTTATTACTCTTAAAGACGTATTTGCGGTTCGTTAAATACATAAAGATAACCGCAATTATCCAAGAAATGATATTCGACGGAACAATATCCACGCCCAGCAAGCGCGGAATCTCATACGAAATCATCGAAACGAAGAAACCGCAGCCACCAAAGAAGAGATACTTTACCATCTCCTCATTTTTACGATAGATTTCTAATGCCTTCTTTTTACTATTTTTCATGACAAACTAATTATAACTTATTAAAATCTGGCACAAATACCAAAGCCGTACGATCATCACTCTTACGCGCCGCCGCAAGCAAATTCTTCGATGCGTCTAATGCGCCATGCGAATTGCGCACAATGCCACCAAGCTCTTCTTCGCTCATCAAATCATCGCCGTAGTCGCCCGTAATACCATCCGAACAAATCACAATACGATCGCCAGGATGAATATCGATTTCGCCAAATTGTTGCACAATTGGACCACCATCCGCTCTAGCGTGGCCGACTGCATTAGTAATTTTATTACCAAAACCCTCATCCTGTGTTATCTGGCGCGTGATACCGTTTTTATCAACAACATAAAGACGCGAATCGCCAACCGACGCATACGCAAGCATTTCGCGTCCATTACGATTAATTACGCTAGCAACAGTTGCGGTCGTAATGCCAGCGTTAGGCTCAGATGTGACACGCTGATTCGCCGCTTCGAGTGCCATAGCGAGCGAAGAACATGTCTTCATCTCATATGTATCGTTATACTCGCGGAATACACCCGCCGCTATTTGCGAAGCAAGACGACCACCAGACATACCGCCGGCACCATCAAAAACGCCATATACCTGCTTCTCGGGACGAGAGAAATAGCTATCTTCGCAAGTATCGTTCGCCCAGAGCCCACGATCGATATTTTCGCGGTTAACCATACCAGCCCGCGCCTGATTTTTCGAAGTCTGCCAAACCGCCGAATCTCCAGGCACCCATTCCGCACTACGCTCGCGTTCATGGCGATCACGCGCCGCGTCAACTTCTTGGTCGAGCTCGCGCATACGATCCCAATATTCCTGTTTCTTGCCATAAACCTTATTCTTAAAACTATTCATCGCAACTTCATACTCAGCACGTTTCTCCGGGCCATTATTGCGCTCAATATCTTCCAGGAAACTATCACTAGTAGCCTGAAAATCCATCGGAGTAGGGTAGCGCTCAATGAACGTACGCATATCGCCTGCGCTCACACTCTGCCAGTTATTAAAACCAGCACTCCCCATCGAAGCCAGAATACGCTTTTCATGCTTACTGTCCGCAATCTTCGCATAATCTTGCTCTTGCGACACAGCACGCGTCATAGACGGGTCTGCCATATTTTCCCAACCAGTCAATTCGGCATCTTTGCCGTCACTATATTTGTCACCCTTACTCTTGAATCTATCAAAAAGCGCCATTTGACCTCCGTATTCTTGCATCTATAATAGCATAACTATTTTCTAGCTGCGCTATAATAATCTCATGGCACAGTTATATTTTCGCTACGGCGCAATGGGATGTGGTAAAACGATGCAGCTCTTGCAGGTCGCTTTTAATTACGAAGAGCGCGGCCAAAAAGTCTGCGTTATTAAACCTCGCACCGATACAAAAAACGGCACGAAACTCCTCACGCGCATTGGCCCGGAACGCGAAACACAATTCACTTTTACTAGACGAGATAACATTTATAAAAAGATCCAAAAGGATTATAGAGACGTCGACTGTATCCTCGTAGACGAGGCACAATTCTTAACACCAGCGCAAGTCGATCAGCTTATGGACGTCGTGGTCGATTTCGATATACCCGTAATGTGTTACGGCCTCCGCCTTAACTTCCGCCGCCAAGACGGTGGCTTCGAAGGCTCCACGCGCCTACTTCAACTCGCGCATAAAATCGAAGAAATCAAGACCATTTGCGACTGTGGCCGCAAGGCAACTCTTAGCTGCCGTTTCATTGACGGCAAACTTGCGACTGACGGACCAGATATCTTAATCGATGACGGCAAAACAAAAATTGTTTACCGCGCGCTCTGCAATCACTGCTATCATAGACTTAAGAAGGAGTTATAAATGTATATCGTTATCGAAGGCCAGGATGCTACTGGCAAATCTACTCAGGTCGAACTATTAGCCGAGCACTTGCGCAAAACCGGCAAGCCAGTCATCACTATGCACGAGCCAGACGGCGATCTAGAATCCGCCCACGAACTTCGTCGCATTATCAAAGATAAAAAATATAATCTCGAGCCATTTACGCATGTGCTACTATTTACCGCTGCCCGTCAGGAACTCTGGCGCAAGCTCGCCGAACCAGTTCTTCGCGAAGGCGGCTATGTTATTTCCGCGCGCAACTGGTGGTCAACGCTCGCTTATCAAGGCTACGGGCAGGGTGTTAGCAAAAACAAAATCGTTCGCGTTACCAAAGAATCGATGCCAGAACAGTACGCTAAACCAGACAAATGCGCAATTCTAACCCTACCGGACGAAACTCGTCTCGCACGCCAAACCGGTCGCGACGACAATTCCAAGAACGATACTTTCGAATCAAAATCAATGGACTTTCAGCATAAAGTCGACAACGCATATCTACATATCGCAAAAGATTTTGGCATTCCAACTGTCGACGCCAGCCCATCAATTGAAGAAATTCAGACAAGCCTAATTAAACTATTTGGCCTATAATGCACGATTCCTGGAAGCCAATTCTACAGAACGAATTCGAGCAAGATTATTTCAAAGAGCTCTCAAAGTTTTTGTATGCTTCCTACGAATCAAAGACAATTTATCCGCCAAAACAGCAGGTCTTTTCCGCGTTCACAACGGATTTAAACCAGGTAAAAGTCGTAATCATTGGACAAGATCCATATCATGGCCCGGGACAAGCGCACGGGCTCGCATTCTCGGTCCGAGACGGCATTCAGTTACCGCCAAGCCTGCAAAACATCTTTAAAGAAATTCATGCCGAAACCGGCGCACCGATTCCGGAATCCGGCAACCTAACGCGCTGGGCAGAGCAGGGCGTATTACTACTAAATAACGTTCTAACCGTCGAGGCGCACCTTGCCGGCAGCCACCGCGGCAAAGGCTGGGAAACTTTCACGGAACACATTATTAAGTACCTAAACGAACACTGCGAGCATCTTGTGTTCCTACTTTGGGGACGCGACGCGCGCAGCAAAAAGGCTCTCATCAATACACAAAAACATCTCGTGCTCGAATCCGCCCATCCATCGCCACTATCGGCCTATAACGGTTTTTTCGGGAACAACCATTTCATAAAATGCAATGACCAGCTAAAAGCTTGGGGGTTAAAGGAGATTAATTGGTAATGACTTATCTGGAATCTAGACCGCAATATATCAAAGATTATTTCAAAATCCTCGAACCAGATTTTCCTGACTGGCTCGAAGAATACATCGAAACACCAGCCATGCTCAAACAGCAATATATTTCTATGACTTGCGGCGTTTACTATACGAAGCTTTTCGATTGCAAAAACTGGTACTCAAGTCTAGACCACTCCATTGGCGTCGCGCTTATCGTCTGGCATTTCACGCATGATAAAAAGCAGACTCTAGCCGGCCTATTTCACGACATCGCAACACCAGTCTTCAAGCACTGCATTGATTTTCTAAATGGCGATTACGAAACCCAAGAATCAACCGAAGATTTAACTAGTGAAATTATCGCGAACTCAAAAGAAATCCAAACCTTGCTAAAGCGCGACGGTCTTACTACCGCCGATGTCGATAATTATCATCTATATCCAATCGCAGATAATGATACGCCGCAGCTTAGCGCTGACAGGCTCGAGTATTCGCTCAGC
>JAHKZT010000043.1 GCA_020626475.1 bacterium | reverse complement strand
TTTCCAAATACTCAACTCCACACTTACGCTAAAGAATATAATCCTAAAGCTTATCATGCTTCACAGTCTTTCTCAGGAGCACCTCTAGCTGCCTAGTATCGCTGTTCACTGA
Source organism: bacterium (assembly GCA_020626475.1). Classification (GTDB taxonomy): domain Bacteria; phylum Patescibacteriota; class Saccharimonadia; order Saccharimonadales; family Saccharimonadaceae; genus UBA2834. The sequence goes on along the minus strand of JAHKZT010000043.1, from coordinate 5,961 downwards.
AGGCCCCTGCGATCAGGTCTTAGTGGCCATTACTGACAAAACGCTCACGGGCACATCGTTGCCCGCAAGAACTATCCTATTACAACCAAGTCAGCTCGCGAAGCATAAGCTCAATATTTTTGGCACTCTTTCTAAAATATGGCATAATAATAGATATGAAAGAGCAATTAATCGCCGAGTTTGAGAAGTATATCGATCCAGAACAAGCAGAAGCAACGGCGCATTTTTTTGGAATTACGCCGGGCGGGTATGGCGAGGGTGATATTTTGCTTGGCGTGCGTGTGCCGATTTCGCGCAAGATTGCTCATGAATTCAAGGAGATGCCAGAGAACGAAATCGTAGAGTTGCTTCATTCGAAGGTGCACGAGCATCGTTTCGCGGCGCTTGAAATCCTTGTTTCTCAATACAAGAAAAATCCCGAGCGCAGCCGCCGGATTTTGCTCGAGAATATTGAAGCGGCGAATAACTGGGATTTAGTCGACGTTATTACTTGGAAGATTCTCGGCATGTGGGCGCTTGAGCATCATGATGAAAAAATCTTTCATGAGTTTGCGAAGAGCAACAATCTTTGGAAACGTCGCATCGCTGTCGTAAGCTATATGGCATTTTACCGTCATGGCGTAATGGGCGACGGTCCGGTAATTATCGAACAGCTGCTTGGCGACAAAGAGCCGCTACTTCACAAAGCTTGCGGTTGGATGCTGCGCGAAATTTATTGGCGCGTCGACAAACATTTTGTCGAATCCTTTATTATTGACCATTATAATCAAATGACGCGCACAACTCTGCGCTACGCAATCGAGCGTATGCCAGAGCCACAACGCAAACAATACCTTAAAGGAGAGTTTTGATGTCCCGCCAGAAGCGACCACTTCCCTACGAGCCGGAAAAATGCTGGGTCAACGACAAGCATAAGATTTGCTATCCAGATAAAGAAACTGCCGAGGATTCAGCCCGCCTCGTTGAATACGAACATGGCTTGCCGGTCAACTCGCTTGGCGTCTATAAATGCGGATACGGAAATCACTGGCATTTAGCCAACAAAAAATCCCCTAACTAGGAGGGGATTTTTTAAATGCGTTATTTCTTGCGATTGAGCTCTGCGAGCTTTGCCATCGTCTGGTTAATGCGCATACGATTCTTGATCGATGCTACCGCCTCAGGCTTTTGCAAATCTGCAAGCATTTCTGGGTTCTTTGCGTAAACAGTCTGCAATTCCGCAACCTGCTTTTCGACGTCTTTGTCGCTAATATCAATCTTGAGTTCTTCTGCGAGCTTAGCGATGACGATATGACCAACTACGCGATTCTCGGCAGCAGCCTTAACGTCTTTCTCCCAGTCTTCTTTCTTCTGCTTTGCGTGCTTGAGGTAAGCCTCGAGGCTAGAACCGCGAGCCTGAAGGTTACGAAGGATATCTTCACGAATAAGTTGAGCCTGCTCTTCGACTAGAGCCTCTGGAGCATCAGTCTTGGAGGTTTTTACGAGTTCATCAAGGAGAGCGTCTTTGTAGGCCTCGTCAGCGCGCTGTTCGGCCTGAGCAGTAAGATTCTTCTTGATATCTTCTTTAAGCTCTTTGAGCGTTGCAAATGCGCCAGTCTTTTTTGCGAGCTCATCGTCAATCTTTGGCGTAGTTAGCTCATTGACTTGCTTGAGGAGGACCTCAAATACGGTCTCAGCACCAGCAAGATCAGTGCTATGATAATCTTCTGGGAATTTCAACTTAATCTCGAACTTGTCGCCTGGCTCGTGACCGACGACACCCTCTTCAAAGCCTGGAATAAACTGCTTGGAACCAAGTTTGAGCTTGTAGTCCTTTGCGGAACCACCTTCAAAAGCAACACCGTCTTTCTTGCCGACGAAATCAATAATAACTTCATCATCGAGCTTTGCGGCACGTTTTACAGCCTTTGCCTCAGCGAAGCTTTCAGCAATACGGCCAAGAACATCATCAATATCCTTTGCTTCAACCTTTGGAGCTTCATATTTTGCTTTAAGCTTTTTGTAGTCAGGTAATTTTACCTCTGGCATAATATCAGACTTAATCTTCACCTGAGCCATTTCGCCTGGGACAAATTTTTCAATATCTACGCTTGGCGCGGAGATTGGCTGAATATCTGCATCTTTGTAAATTTTCGGAATAGCTTCACGAACCATGACATCCAAAGTCTGCATTGCGAGCTGATTTGGGTCAACATGCTGCTCGACAACGTTAGCTGGTGCTTTGCCGTTGCGGAAGCCTGGAATTTTAGCATCGCGCGCAAGACGTGCCAAGGCTTTGAGGCGCGCTGGTTCAAAATCCTTGCTCGTAAACTCGACGTCGAATTCGACGGAGGTCTTTTTCTTATTCGTAGTAAATTTCATAGAGTAAATTATAACACGAACAGATAAGAGACGAAAACGTAAGCTTAATCTTTTGTGATTATGCCGTGATTGTAGTCACTACGAAAATGCTTGAGCGTAGCTTTTACATTTGTTTCGTGCTTAATACCCGGATTGAGAATACCGTTTGGATCAAAGAGTTTTTTGACCTTTTTATAGAGGTCGAGCGTGCGCTGAGTCTCAAATTTGGAAGCAAAAATCGCCATAAAACGACCTTCTGGTGCTTCGCCGCACGGATAGCCATTATGTTCGGAAATTAGCTTGAGATATGCGCCGAGGAACTGAATAATGCTCTTGCGACCCGCCGCAGTAGTTGGATTGAAGTTTGGACGAATCGAAAAAGTATTAAAATCTACCGAACCATACACCGCCATCGGAAGCTTCATCTTCTTTGCGAGCGCCGTAACACCGTCAAGGAATTTCGCCTGATTTTCTGGCGGAATATATACGCCGTCTATTAGTGGCAAGTGGTAGCTATTGAGACTAGAATCATTCAGATATGCATCAAGTGTGCGATCGAGCTCAATAAAATCGCGCTCGTTTTCTTCGTCTTCCTCGATAATACGAAGACTATCCGGCAAACTATGACGAATCTTCGCTAATTTACGCTTACGATCACGCGTCGAGTCGTCCTTTACGTTCGCAACGATCAAGTAACCATCGTCCGAAATACGACGGAAGAAGCGGCTAGATTTACCAGTCCCCTCAGTCGCATTAAATAGTTCAGTATCATAAACAACAATATCGGTGAATTTTAGACGCTTCAATTCACGCGCGACATAGGCGAATGCCGTTGCTGTCTTGCATGGAATTGCAATATAGTCTGGGCGGTCAAAAACCGGTTCAACCCTAAGAATAACCTCAGAAACAATGCCGAGCGTACCCTCGGAGCCAGACAAGAGCGGCAAAAGACTAAAGCTGCGCTTGGTTTTTACGGCGCTAATACCAGAATAGCCGAAGCGATTCTTCTTATTCTCTGGTAAACGATTAATTGATTCCCACTCGTCTTCAATTAACTCATCCAGCGCGCGATAGAGCTCGCCTTCACGATCATCGCGCAACTTTTTGCGGCGGAAATAATGATTTGAAAGATTACGCGCCTCAATTAGAGTACCATCCGCAAGGACAACTTCCGCACGATCAATAAAATCATAAATGGTGCTCGGCTCAGTATTATTACTGGCGCTGGCCGCTTTCGCGATTAGGCCACCAATCGTCTCGAATGGATTACCAAATACCGGCAAATCTAGACCGCAAAGGTTCAAAGCCTTTTTGAGTTCACCGAGCTTAACGCCGCACTGAACGCGCACGAGACGCTGGCGTACGTCGATTTCCTGAATCGCCGACATGCGCTCCGTAGAAAGAATCAAGCCTGAGCCAATATCCGAGCCGGTTTTGCTATAGCCAGAGCCGCGAACGGTAATTGGAAGCGGGACTTTCTTTTGGGCGAGTTGATGCGAAAAACGAACCAGGCGCCGAATGTCCATCGTGTTCTCCGGCAGAGCGACAACGCGCGGATGCATTTTTAGCATCGAGCGGTCAGTTGCGTATTGCTCCAAAATACCGGGCGCCGAGTAGACAACGCCATCAATACTCTTGTTTAGATAGATCGCTATGCGATTCATAAACCACCCATAAACATCTGTATTTAATTTTAGCATAAATACTTTGGCGCAGAAGGCCATTTTTAAATGTTTTTTGCATAGAAAAAATGCCCCTCTTGTGAGGGGCGTAAAGATTAAGTGCCTTCCGGGAAGCACTCAATAATGAGGTAATATTGTTCCTTGCGCTCGGTATTAACCAGAAGCACATAGTCGTCCGAGTTGTTCGCAACAGAAGTTTTCTTCGCATCTATGACTCTTATTAGTCGCGTAATTGTATGAGTGATTACTTCATGTCCATCAGGATAGTCACCGCCATAGATCCTACCAACTAAACTGTAGCACGGAAGCACATCGATCACCATACCGGGAAGTAGCCCACGTGCGAAGCGGATTATCTCCTGCTGACTATGCTCGCGGCGCTCCTTCGAAACTCCGTCCAGAAAACTCAGATGCCATTTCTTGATTACGGGAATATTTTCGTTCATCCTAGATTCACCTCTCTGCAATGTGCGTGTTTATGTTTTGTGCAAAAACATTTGTCTACTATATCACAGAAAGCATCAAAAGTCAATGTAACTTGGTTTTAGTGAAAAAATTTGCTATAATAGTTTTGCTGCCCGAGTGGTGAAATTGGTATACACGTATGCCTTAGGAGCATATGCCTTCGGCGTGCTGGTTCGAGTCCAGTCTCGGGCACCACCTTAAGACGTCACTTTTGATACAAAGCGACGTGAGAAAAACCTCCGAATTATCGGGGGTTTTTCTTTATCCTTGCACCAATTTTGGTCTTCAGAGCCACATTTCAACTCTTGAAATCTATAAAACTCCGCTCAGTTAAGCATTTTCAAAATAATCGCTTGCACCAATTTTTATCACTTCAAGTGAAAAAACTGGTGCATTAAAGCATAAGCAGCACGGCTTTTTCTGAATGTGGGAATAATAAGCATGAGCCACACGGCTTTCAGTCAATGCACCAATTTTTTAATTTTCGGCAGAAAAAAGAGCGGTCATTGCTGGCCGCTCAAGCTGTTATCCGCGTGAGTCTTAAGGCTGGATAGCGACTTCGATTTTTGAATTATCCTTAAATTCGAAAGTCAACGTATCCGGCTTCACAACTACGCATTTTACTAAATCCCCCCAATCTTGTTCAGTGAATTCCATAACCCCCTCACATCGCGCTAGTGCCTCTATGAATCGATTCAGTTTCTCTCTCATTCCAACCATTTTAAGCTCTTCGGCTTTAAGGTCTGCGATGAGAGTTTTCTGTTTGTCGATACGCTCCACAAGTTTATTGAACTTTTCACGGTATTTCTGCTGATCCTGAGACTTGCGAGCATTCTCCTGAACCAAGGCCTGAATATCAGTCATAAGCGTCTCTAAAGTAATCTCAGCCTGGAATCGATCCTCTTTAAGTTGAGCGAGTGCGCTCTCGTTATTGAGCTTTGCGTTACAGTCCGCGATATGCGATTCTTTGTCCGACAATAGCCTTTCCAATGCAATCAGATAGTATTTTTCAATATCTGGTTCAGATATGCTCGGAGTACTGCATTTTTCCTCGCCATCATATCGGCGATTACAATACCATACAACTTTCCGATGCTTCTCGCTCGTACTGTGGAGCGTCTTTCTGCCATAAAAGTAACCGCACTCACCGCAAATGATTTTTGTGCTGAATACAGCGTTCGCCGGATTGCTTGTAATTATAGGCAAAATTTATCTGCGTTGTTTTGCGACAATGTATAACACATATCCAACGACTGAGGAGATGCTAATTCCGGCAGCTGCAGCTTCGACATCGTCGAGCGTACTAGGGTTTGCCGGGATTGAATCTTCTGGATTTTCCCCGTCGGTATCTGGCTTTTCTGGCTCGACGGGAGCTTTCTCTTTCAGGTTCTCGATTGCCTCAAGGACGTTATCGGCAGCATTCTTAATATCTTCTACGGTCGAATCTGGATTGTTAAGAACATCTTCTGCTGCC
>JAHKZT010000042.1 GCA_020626475.1 bacterium | reverse complement strand
GCTGCTTTTGCTCGGCCGTAGCCTCCGCAAAGCCTCGAGAATATGTCGCCGGCATGGGGACGGTATGATAAAATTAATAGGTATGGGGGCATAGCTCAGTGGTTAGAGCAGTCGGCTCATAACCGATTGGTCCCTGGTTCAAGCCCAGGTGCCCCCACCACCATTTGATTCAAAAGCCGGCATTTTGGCCGATTTTTTAGTGATAAATATCTGTTAAGTACCTTGCAGATTCTAGAGTGCTATTCTGCGCCGATTTTGCATAAAAAATGCGTCCGAAAACGCATTTTTACCCCTATAGATTTGTCTGTTAATACCCTAATTAATTCTGACAATATCATGTATCAAGATATCTGTAGCCCGCGATAATTGGTCGGAAAACTTTCTGGCAGAGCTCTCAATACCCCGTTCATAATATCCTTCTATGTCGGTTTCTCCAGAAGAAATACGCTGCTCAAACATACCCTGGTGATATGCCTCCGACATAATGTAGTCCCGTACGGTTTTAGTCGGTGTTCTGCGTACCGCAGAAGCGAACTGGTAGGCATGAAAACATTCGTGTTCTAAATTTGCAAAAATATCCTTAAGTCCAGCAGCACTATTTTCAAAGCTCGAAAGGTTAATTTGGATGATTCCATTTTTTCTGGCTTTAGGCTCTGAATCGCGTAATCGACTATTTGGTTGTTCGAAATGACCTAGTTCGCAATGACTAGTGCCAAACATCACTGGATCTTTTTCTTGATTAACTATCAAAACTGGTCTATCATCCTCTTTAATCTCTAACATATCAAATATGCCTGACACAAAGGCCTGGCATATTTCTTCCTCGTTAGTAGATGAGCGCATATTACTAACCATTTTTTGATAAGGATCCCCCTTATTATTGAAAACTATTTCTTCATGAATTCTAGAAGCCTTTAAAAATGCATCTTTTTCCATTTCAGGTCTACGTTTTTCCTCATCCTCCATAGAATCAAGCATATCGTATAGTGCCCAGGCGTGGGCTATATGATAGTCTTCGGTAAATTCCGCATCCAAATCTATGGTTTCATTAATGGGCTCCGAGTTATTTTTATTGGGCTCATAGTTAATCATATCTCATATTATATCATATCTGTAATTCTGTAATTTTCTCCAGATATCTTCCTCGTAGATTGTTAATGCTTGAACAATTCGCCCCCACCAAACGGTTTATATAATAGTTTTCAGCTATTCACTTATCTATAATTGTCTGTTAAATCCCTGAACAATCAGGCTATTTTTTTATGCACGAAAATTATTGACACAATCATGGCAATAATATATTTCGGAATTATTTTGGAAAATTCGCTTACTTAGCCAAACATATCCTTTCGTTTCTTGCATAAAAAATCCGCTTATGCTATAATTGTTGCATAAAATAAATAATTGCTCCTTGGATAGAAGCACATAAAGGGAAAAAATGAAAAAGAGAAAAACAATGCTTGCCGTAGCGTTTTTGCTTGTTGGCATTGCCGCGCTAGGTCTAATAGCGGCAGTTTACGCAAAATATATATCATCAATCACTAAGACTGGCACTGCAACAGTAGCGAAGTGGTCATTCGCGACTGATAACACAACTGGCACTATTACTTGCGAATTGGATGAAACTTATGATCCAGATACCCTAGTAGCCGATAAAATTGCTCCTGGCACCTCAGGTAAGTGTCCGATTCAAATTTCCAATGCTAATACAGAAGTTGGCGTACATTATGAGATTTCGCCAAGCGTCACATCTAAACCGGCGAACTTGAAGTTCTATTCTGATGCAAGCCATAAAACCGAGCTTACCGGTTCAACCAAGGTTGAAGGCGACTTGACTCCTGGAGCTGCTTCTACTACGGTTTACGTTTACTGGAACTGGCCATATCGGGATGGTACAACTGCCTACGATACTGCTGATACGTCCGATGGTACTAGCGGCAGTACTATGACGATGACCTTTGACGTAACTGGTACTCAAATTCGACCTGTTGCCCAGTAATTATCTCTTGGAGACTTTTAGTCTCCACATGGGTAATGAATTCAATTGATTACCCGTGTGGGCACTAGAGAGAGACAATGAGCCAAAAACAAAATACAAGAGAAGAAAATAAACTTTTAATAGTAGCCATTATTCTGCTGCTGATTTTGGTCGGCATCTTGTTGTGGCTTCTCTTGAGAGGTTCGAAACCCGAAAGAATACCGACAGGTCATATTGATGAATTTGATATCCGAATTGGCGTTATCTGTAGAAACAGTGATGGCTCGAGTTGCTATGATGACGATGACGACTTTATTCCAGACCTCACTCCTGGCGGAAGGCAATCGAAAGGCGGCGAAGAGAGAAAAATTAACGGCGAAACTGACACTGATGTTGAGCGGAGCGGGATTGTTTATGTTGACGACAAAAATGGTAAGTACGTGTACCAAAAGTCGCTAAAGATTTTTGAGAATGCTGCTTTTGAATATACGAATAAGATAGCTCCAGGCGTATCCAATTCCTATGATTTTAGGGTGCACAATGAGACGAGTAATGCGATTCGATATAATATCGAATTCTCTGAAGACGCCGAATATGCCATCAACATGCGCTATCGCCTAAAGCGCGAAGGAAATTATATCATCGGGAGCGATTCAAATTGGGTTAGCGCAAACGAACTCGTTTCGGCACTGAAAAAATTAACAATCGACGGCGTAGATTCTTACACCTTGGATTGGGAGTGGCCATACGAAGGCGGTAGTGATGCGCTCGATACGGAAATTGGCGAAAAAATGGCGTCCGAATACCGGCTTGGAATTAAGATATATTTCGAGGAAGTGTAGATGAAGCTTCATAGACACAAGAAAACACTCAACCGACGACATGTCGTCATATTCTCGGTTCTTTGTTGCTGCCTATTTCTCGTTGGAGTTACTCTAGCGAAAATGAAGAATGACGTTTTAATTGAAAAAGGTGACAACGCGCAAGTCGCTGGATGGAGTGTTGACGTTTCTTCATCTGATAGCGGCAGCATGACGCTCGATGCTGGAAGTAGCTCTCAATCCTATTCCCTAGTCGTAACAAATAATTCAGAGGTTACAAATGCCTACAGCGTCAAGGTTTCTAATATTCCTGCGGGCGTAAAAATCGGCCTAGATGTCGCCACTGATGACGAATTAGTCACCCCAACGGGAGGCCAAATCGTTTTCACGAATACGGGCGGCGATCTAAGCTATCTTGCCCCAGATAATACTCGTTCGCACACTTTAACTCTAGCCGCAGAAGCGTCAGCAAATATCACTCAGAGTGATGTCGATATGGCAATCGAGGTGCTATTCACGCAGAAGGAGCCACGATCATGACGAAGAGATGGCGATTCGTTGCAGCCCTAGTCGTAGTAATGACGCTAAGCTTTCTTTGTATTAATAATGCTCAAGCGAAATATATTGAAAGCAAGGCTTTGACGGTAACACTAAACATCGAGAAGCATTACGAGGTAGCTTTCGATGCGAACGGCGGCATCGGTTCGATGGCGAATCAGCAGTTCACGGCTGGCACTGCGCAAACATTGACAGCTAATACCTACACGAATGGCACTTATTCTTTTGCCGGTTGGAATACAAGTGCAGACGGAAACGGCACAGCATATGCAGATGAGGAACTAATTAGAACAGATCTTACTAATATCGGCGGAGATACAGTAACTCTATATGCGCAGTGGAGCGAGGATGCAATGCGTACGGTGTTTGAAATTGACGGCGAGTGCGTATTCCATGGCTACGACATTCAAGAAGGTACTGGCGATGGCCATATTACTGGTACGAACTGCGTAGCGCAAGGCGTTGACTGGGCTGATGGAACGCATAAATACATCGATACTGGCGTCAAACTATATGATTCGACGAATTACGAAAAAGATTACGAGGTAGGTTTTACAATTACTGCCTATGACTATAATCACCAATATCGCGAACCTAGCGACTCTGCTACTCAGTCGACTTTCTTTAATGCGAAATTCGAAAACTCAGCTAGACATTGGCCTGGCTTAACGGTTCGTAGAAATAACGACAAAATCGAAATTACAGAAACGATTACTAAGCCGAATGGCAGTTTTGAAAAGAAGACAGCAAACGGCTCTAGTGCAACGCCTGTAAAGGTTGTAATCACAAGAGTAGATGGCGTCGTGTACTATTCTTTTAACGGCAACGCCTTTGCGTCACTACAGGATATTAATAACACGGCAGATTATTTTGACATGAATGCTTGGTTTGGCGCATCCGCAAAGGATAATGGCGCGCCGATGCGTTACATCGATGCTACAATGACAGATATCTACATCAAGCTCGGCGACAGAGGCGCCAATAAGCATACAGTTAGCTTTGACGCAGTTGGGCCCGTAGCGGACCCGGCGGATGTGACCATTGTCGGCACGAGTAAAATCGGCAGTCAGTTACCGATTTTGCCGAACTATGTCGACACGCCAAGCGGCCGTATGTATTTTATCGGTTGGTACTCTGGCATTAATGGTACTGGTGAAAAGTACACCGAGAACAGCGTGATTAGTACCGACATTACACTCCATGCATTTTGGCATGACGAGCTAGTCGTATGTAGAGTGGGCAGTGTAACTCATGATGCTTTGCAAGAATGTATAGATGAAGCCGGTACTGGCGATACGATTGCCTTGCTCGAAGACCTAAAGGAGCTAGTCTCCGTGGCGGACGACAAGGATATTACACTCGACCTTAATGGCCACAAACTTAGCGACAGAGGAGGTTCTAGTAGTACGCCGATTATTGAAAATGCCGGCAAATTGACGGTTATGAACGGCACTATTACTTCGGCGCTCAGGGCAGGTGTTATTAATAACACTGGCGAACTTTATATCGGCAACGATGCTCGTATTCTTGCAACCGGTACACGCCAGGCAGTATACAATAAGGGCGGCACGCTTGAGATTAGTGGCAATGCATATCTAAGCGCGACGTCCGGCGAGCGCCCGGCGGTGCAGAGCCTAGAAAATGGCGCGCTGGTGATCAAGGGCGGAACTATTATTTCAACGCAGCAAGAGGCCGTAAAGGTCGAATCCGGCTCGGCGACGATAGGCGTCGAGGATGGCGTAGCAGACAGGAGTACGCCGATTCTCCAGGGTGCAACTACTGGATTAAATGCGAGCGTAAACGTCTCGATGTTTGACGGAACGCTACGAGGAAAGTCGTCAGCAATCAATAATACGAGTCGCCTCACGACATCGGAGGTCGGCGCTACATCGGTTGGTATCGACTCCGTAGTTACGGAAGTCGTGGACGGCGTTACTTATAAGATTATCTACTATCAATAAAATACGTTCACGCATGGCAAAATCGCGACTGGTTGCCGTGAATTCTTTGTCCCTAGAATTTTCCGATGGTTCGAACTTCGCTAACTAAGGTCCACCAGGTTTTATACGAATCGGCAACATGGCCGATTTTTTGTTGATTTCGCATTAGGTATATCATAGTGTTTTGGCTGCATGTTATTATTTACGCATGGAGACATCGCAAATTATTCCTTTGGTCATAATTGCAATTATTGGCATCTTGACGTTAATCTTCTTAATTCCGGGTCTAACTGGCGCGCCTTATGTGCCAACGCTCAAAAAGAGCGTCGAGCTAGCATTAACGAAACTTTATCCGATTAAGAAAGGCGACTTACTGATCGATCTTGGCGCTGGCGATGGAGTTGTGCTCTATACCGCAACAAAGCATGGCGCAAAGGCGCTCGGAATTGAGATTAACCCGATTCTAACGTTAATTGCGAAATGGCGTTTTCGCAAGAATAAGAAAATCACTATGAAGTGCCGCAATTTCTATCACTGTCATTTTCCAAAAGAGACAACCGTCGTCTATGCTTTCGCTGTTTCGATTCATATCGAAAAAATCCGGCGCAAAATTGAAGATGAAGTGACGCGCCTCGACAAGCCGATTTATTTCATTTCAAACGCTTTTAACCTTAAAGATTTGAAGCCACTGAAACAACTTGATACATTCTATCTATACAAGATTGGGCCGGCTAAAAAGTAAGCTTTTTAATTTCGAGTTTTTTGAGCGAAAGCTGCTTTTTGGTTTCACCGAGCGAAACGGTAACCTTTTGCTCGCAGTCATCATCAGAGATATTTGCAACAACAACTTCGTAACCCTTGCCGACTTTACGCGCGACAGCGGCAATTTGGTCGGAAGAAATTTCGCAGCGAATTACATT
>JAHKZT010000041.1 GCA_020626475.1 bacterium | reverse complement strand
TGATACGCTCGGCCTGACCTCGCCGTCTACTTGCTCGGACGATTTTCGCGCAGCGGCGGAGTTGCTTGATGATGGTGCAAGCATTTCTGATATGGAAGAACGTCGCCGCGAGTTCTCGAAGAAGTCTCCGCGCATTCTTGATTACAAAGCAGATCTTATCAAACGTGTTGAATATCATCTTGATGGCCGCCTTGCGACTGTCCTGATCCCGTTTGATGATATTCAGGAATATTCCGATGAATACAATCCGAATGTTCTTATTCTTGAAGAGCTTCGCTTGGTTGAGGGCGTAGAGATTGCAGTCGCAATCAAGACTTATCCGGATGGAAAATTGACTGGCAAAATTCGCAGTAGCAAACCGATTGCCGATCAGCTTGCGGGTTACTTTGGTGGCGGCGGGCATCCATACGCAGCGGGCTTCCGTATTTACGAAGACTACGAAGCGACCCTGCCAGAACTAATCGGCGCAACGCTAAAACTTCTCGACGAACAATAAAAATACCGCCTCTTTCGAGGCGGATTTTTATTAATTTCCCCAAGCGGCTTCTTTTTGTGTGGCCGGTACGGTCTGCGCGGTAATATCTAGATGATATTTTGCGTTATCGTAAGTGTTAGTGTTGGTTATACCGGTCTTGCCGTCAGCGGAATAAGTGACATCGTCGACAAAGTTGATGCTACAGTTATAAGTGACGGATGCTAGCAATGAGGAAGTAGACTGGTCTTTATTGAGCGTACCTTTATAAACCCACCAATCGCCTTTTTGCTCCCAGTCATTTTGGTTCTGGAAATTAATAATTGCGACGCGCTGGTTTTGATGGGTTAGACTAAGGTCGCTCGTCTTGCCGGCGCTAGTGCTGCCATTAACTTTCCAGTATTCTTCCATCTTGAAGCGTGCGGCGACTGGCGTATCGGATTTATTAGTAATGACGAGAGTCTTTGGCGTCGTGTCGCAGCTCTTCCAGTTTCTAGGGCTTTCGAATGTCTCTGTGTATTCAACTTCACTAGAAGCGAGCTTAAAATTATTTTCGAATGAGTTGGAGTCGTTGAGGTACGCGACGGTACCGCCAACTAGCGCCGTCAAAGCCGCGAGCCCGATGACAGCTATAATTCGTTTCTTTCTCATGTTTATTTTTGGCCTTTTATTTTGCAGAATATTTGCGTTTATTTAAGCATAAGCAGAGTATAGGTGTCAAGTGTTGTATAATAATTAATATGAAGCAATCATTCCCAAACAAGATGATAGCAAAACTCGTCAAGGCACTAGATCCTCGTTTTGATAAATACCGTGAAAAACCAATGTCCGAATCGGAAAAAGTACGCGAGAAGGATCGCATCAAGCATGAAGAGCAACTCGAAGCGGCCGTGCGGATGGAACGTGAGAATTATACGCCGCAAAGCGAAAAAGAGCTTATTCAGCTAATTCGTCGCACTCCACGCGAAGTATTGAGCGTCAAGAACCGCAATTTAATATCCGGCGCAATGTCATTCGGCAGGCGTCGCGCAATGCTTATAACAATGCCGCGCGAAGATATTGTTTTCTTGCAAGATTCCGATATGTTGGGTCCACTTAATCTCGATAAGCTGTACAAAACCGGCGATAAAATTTTTCCAGTCCTAAATAAAGCAAAGAAAGTCTGCGGCATTATTCGTCCAGAAAAAATTGACGTCTTGCACATTTCGAAAAATCAGCCTGTTTCGAAATTAATGAGCCACGATGTTGTATTTGCGCGTGATGATTATACGCTTGAGCAACTTTTGGCAGTATTTTTGCGTAATCATACTGACTATGTATTTATTATCGACAAAGACGAGAAGCTTCTTGGCTACGCTGAGCTAGACACTTTAATAGCGGTGTTATTTAACCGTGAGATAAAAGACGATTTCGAAGATGATGCCTCTTCTATTTCGGTTTCTCGGCGCGAACTCTAGAATGATATAATATTTTTATGTTTGATTTACAGAAGCGACTGGATGTCCTGAAAGAATCCTTTGAACAGGTATGGCAAAAGCTCGATGTAGATAACCGTCTCGAGCAGTTGGCGGCCCTAGAAGAAGAAGTGGCCGTACCAGAGATTTGGAATAATCCAGATTTGGCACGCGAGAAGACGACGAAGGTTGCTCAGTTACATGATGCGCTCGATCCTTGGACCCTGTTGAAGACTCAGATTAATGATTTGGCTGAATTAATGCAACTCGGTGACGAGAGCCTCGTCGATGAGTTCGGCGAGCAGCTGACGGCAATGGAGCAAAAACTTGCGGAGCTCCGTCAAGAACTTAGGTTTACTGGCAAATATGACCATAATGGCGCAATTTTACGCATTACGGCCGGCGCTGGCGGCACCGAGGCAATGGACTGGTCTGGCATGCTTGAACGCATGTATCTGCGCTGGGCGGAGCGGCATAATGTTAAGACGCAGATTCTTGATCGTGTTGACGGCGAAGAAGCCGGCATCAAGACGAGCGTAATTGAAATGACAGGAAATAATATATATGGCCAACTAAAATCTGAGCATGGTACGCATCGTCTCGTCCGTCTTAGTCCATTCAATGCTGATCATCTTCGTCAGACATCGTTCTCGCTCGTCGAGGTTTTGCCGATTATTGAGAATGACGACGAAGTACAAATCGATCCAAAAGACCTCCGCATTGATGTTTATCATTCGGGCGGTCATGGCGGCCAGTCAGTTAATACAACCAACTCGGCAGTTCGTATCACGCATATTCCGACCAATATCGTTGTCGCGATTCAGAACGAGCGCAGTCAGCTTCAGAACAAGGAAAAGGCGATGGAGATTCTTCGCGGTAAACTACAGCAGATGATGCAAGAGCAGAATGCGGAATCTGTCGACAAGCTTCGCGCCGGTGAATCGGCGAGCTGGGGTCAGCAAATTCGCAATTATGTCCTCCATCCATATAAGCTCGTAAAAGACACGCGCACGAAGTATGAAGAGAATGACGCTGAAGCGGTTTTAGACGGAAAAATTGACGGTTTTATCACGAGCTTTTTGGACAATTGATAGCGCTTATGTTATCATAGTCCTATGATATTGCTCGATAACGTATCGAAATATTACAAAGGCGACAAAAAGCCTGCTCTAGACGAAGTCAATCTGCATATTCAGCCAAAGGAATTCGTCTTTCTTGTTGGTCCTTCGGGTGCTGGCAAGTCTACACTCATAAAGATGCTTACTCGCGAAGAGAAGCCTAGCTATGGCAACATCATGGTTGGCGGTATTGACTATCGTTACATGAAGAAAAAGCATATCCCGCATCTTCGTCGTCGCATCGGTGTTGTTTTCCAGGATTTCAAGCTTCTGCCGAACCGCACTGTTTATGAAAACGTCGCTTTTGCGCTCGAGATTGTTGGTGTTTCGAACGCCGAGATTAAGCGCACGGTACCAAAAGTACTAGAGCTAGTTGGTCTTTCAGAACAAGCACATAAGTTTCCGGGCGAACTATCTGGCGGTCAGCGCCAGCGCACGGCTATCGCTCGTTCGATGGCACGTCAGCCAAAGATTCTTATTGCTGACGAGCCTACTGGCAACCTTGATCCAGAAAATTCATGGGGAATTATCAAGCTTCTCGAGGAGATTAACAATTTCGGAACAACAATTCTTGTTACTACGCATGATGCGGAAGTTGTTAATCAGCTCAAAAAACGTGTCGTTACTTTGAGCGATGGCAAGATAATTGGCGACCAAAAAGTTGGCGGTCATTACGATCTTGATGGTTCGCGCTCCCGCATTGCTAAACGTTCTTTGGGCGGACCAGCGCCAACAACAATCCAGTCGCAGCCACATATCCTAACGCCGCAAGCACAGATTATCACTAGCACTTCTGTTCAGACTATTACTGCTCAGCCGCAAACTAAGCCAGTCGCAACGCCAGCCTCGGCTGCGCCTGCTATAAAAACGGCTCCAAAAACTCAAGCTCGTACCACTGTCGCAAAAAATCCAATTAAGCCTGCCGCTAAACCGTCTGTATCATCTGGGTCTGCAGTATTGGAGCAAATGAAGAAAGCAAAAGCTGCCGACGCAGCGAAGCCAGTCGCTAAAAGAAGGAAGTTTATACACTAATGCCAAGTAAAAAAGTAACAAAAGAAGAGCAGAAAGCTACCGCTGAATTAAGCAAAGAGCGTTTAAATCGCATTACCAAGACGCGCCGTCATCATGTACGCACTAATGCGCGTGTCTTGAAGTACGGCGCCAAGAGCTTCGTACGCAACACTTGGCTAAGCATTGCGGCAATTGCTATTATGGCCGTTACTTTGATTGTTCTTTCTGCTACGATTATTGCCACTCATGCTATGGGCACTGTAATCGATAAGATTGAGCAGCAGGTCGATATGTCGATTTATCTAGAGCAAGGTACGACCGAAGAGCAGGTAAGTAAAATCGTTTCGCGTATGACTCAGCTTGATACTGTTATTGACGTTTCTTCTACGTCGCCAAGCGAAGCAAATAAGGCTGCAATCGAAAAAATTCTTGCTCGCAGCAAAGATTTGTCTGCGAAAGACAAAGAGACCTATCGCCAAAATCTTCTCGAAGCGCCGAATAGGTTACCGTGGACACTTAATGTGAAGCTCGTGAATCTTAATAATACGCAAGAGTTGGAAGATTTCGTCAGTAATGATGAGGAAATTAAGTCTTTGCTAGACAAAAACAACGCTCCTAGCTATGCATCTGATCGTCGCGATACTATCGACAAAATTGCCGGCATGATGAATCGCGTTGAGCTGATTGGTTTAGTAGCCGCTGGCGTATTTGCGCTTATCGCAATTCTCGTTGTCTTCAATACGATCCGCATGGCGATTTTCAACCGCAAAGAAGAAATCTATATGATGCGTCTTGTTGGTGCTAGCCGCTGGTTTATTGTCGGTCCGTTCGTCGTGGAAGCCAGTCTATATGGCATTATTGCGGCTATCATTGCTGGTGTCGTGGCCTATATTGGTGCCTTTGCGCTTCAGTCTCAATTCGGCACTACGCTTGATCCGACTCTAGATATTATGCGTAACTTCTGGTATCTAGCCGTCTGCGCGTTGCTAGTTGCTGGTATTCTAATTGGCGTTGTTTCGTCGTTACTTGCTACGCGCAAATATCTTAAGCAAAAATAGACAAAAGAAAGGAGAGAGCATAGCTAGGGTGGTCTTGAAAAACCATCCTGCTTATGCTATTATAAAAATATGAAAATCGAGCGCAACATCATCTGTTTATGCCTTGCTGCCTTGGCTGTTGTTGCGAATATACTTCCGGCGCCACGTACGAGCGCGTACACTCAGCAGGATTTAAATAATATTAATTCAAAGATTTCTGCGCTTCGTAGCCAGATGAATGCTTACGAACAGCAGGCTAGTGCTTATGCTGCCGAGGCGAATAATATTCAGGCAGAAATAAATTCTTTGAAGGCTCAACAAGCTGCTTTAAAGACGCAAATTGACCTCAAAGAAGCAGAGCGCCAACAGTTGATTATTGAAATTGATACGATTACAAAACGCATCAATACGAATTCCGATACTGTCGGCTACACGATCGCGCAGTTCTATTACAATGATGAGATTTCTACTCTCGAGCGCATGGCCTCGTCTGATTCGTTCTCGAGCTTCCTCGACGAAGAGATGCAGATGTCTAGCGTTTCTGATACTTTGTCAAAAATTATTGAAGAAAACAAAAACCTAAAAGAAGAACTCGAGACAAAGAAAAAGAATGCCGAGCTTATCCTTAAAGATTTAACTCAGCAACGCAAGCAGCTCGCTCAGCTCGAAAGCGAGCAGGCGCTTCTTTTGGCGCAAACGCGCGAGAGCGAAAATTCCTATCGTCAACTCAAGGCTGGTATTGCTTCGCAGAAAGCCGCCCTCGAAGAAGAGCAGCAAAAGATTCTCGCCGACCTTGCTCGTCAATATAACGTAACGAATGTTACTGCAGGAGATCCAAACAAGGGCGGATACCCATACTCAAATCGTTGTCCTCAGCAAAAAGATGCTTTCGCCGACCAATGGGGTATGTATATTTGTGAATGCGTCTCTTATACCGCATGGAAAGTTTATAGCACTTACGGCTATATGCCATATTGGGGCGGTCGCGGTAATGCTAAGCAATGGCCAGCAAATGCTCGTGCTGCAGGCTATACTGTAAGTAATATTCCAAAAGTACACGCCGTCGGTATTTCGACTGGTGGTGCTTATGGTCATGCCGTTTGGGTAGAGGCAGTAAGCGGCAATCGCGTCTACATCTCGCAATACAACTACCGTAACGCTGCTACCGGCTATCGTGCTGGCGAATATTCTGAGCAGTGGGCCGACAAAGGCATGTATCAATACATCTACTTCGGAAAATAGCGATGGACCAGG
>JAHKZT010000040.1 GCA_020626475.1 bacterium | reverse complement strand
GTCGAGTTGTACCGTAAGTACAGTAGTAAATGCAGAAAAAACTGCTAGTAAGCACGTGGCTTATATGCCAGCTTACGCCTAAGATCTTGATTTATTAGATCTTATCGAGTCACTCGAGATACCATAGCGTGATTTTCGGTATTATACACTTGGTATTAAGGTTAGCTCTTTGACAGGGGTTAGCACGAAAATTCTGTCATGACTGCTTGAGGTTTTGTTTATTCCAGCCTTAGGCGCTAGTCGAGATAAAAGAATAGACTATGCTCGTAGAATGCATATCTGGAGATTTATCGGACCCGGAGGCAGTATCCGGCAGCTCCACCATCATTTAGATTCAAAAAAAGACCGGCGTGGGTCAGACGCGCGGTCTATTTTTTTATTAAGAACGAACTCCACATTCCGGTCAAAAAGTTGAGAGCAAGAAAAAGGATCGGTAGCTGCGAGATAAACCGATCCTTTCGTGTGGAGTGTGGAGTTATTTTGGAATCGATTTTTGTTTTTGGCTTTTGTGCAAGAATTTTACTCAAAAGCTACCTCTATGATAAAACGCTAAAACGCTAGTGTCAATAAAAAATATGTTGTATTTTTTACATTAGCTTTTTGTGGAAATGTGCAACAAAATTGCGCGAAAAGCGGAGCATAAAAATGTTATAAAACGAACAAGTAATAAAAACACGGCCCTGTGGAATGAACATGATTTTTTGATTGGCTGAATAGACGTAGTAAAAATCCGTGATCGGGATCGAATTGGTGTTTTGAATAAAAAATGCATATATGTTGTAAAAATGACAATGAAATCTAGAATGCTGTCTGTATCTGTTAAAATAGTATATGTTGTAAAAAATACTACACATTTTGAGCACAATTATTATTGACTTTTGCGTTTATGTTTGCTATAGTGAAGGCATGCTTGAACTAACATAAAAACAAGCAAAAACAAAAATAAAAATGGAGTTCAGAGGAAAAATGACCTAGGAAGGTGAGTTTGGCGTAGTAATAGCTTATTTCTAGCCATAAATTACAACTACTAGGAGTAAGCTAAGCTCCGCCAAAGCTTAACGAGAGTTAAGGAGCGTAGAGCGCGTAAAGAAGAAGCAATACTAGCACATTGATACCCAAAATAACAGAGAATTGCAGAAAACTTTACAAGGACTATGCCTCTCTATACGAGAGGCGGTCAATTAGCCAACAGGCAGAACTAAAGATTGTGGCTTTAAGTAATGTATATATTTGCCAGATAATCCTCTCTGCCTTTGGCTTTATAGATTATCTTGTGGGGAGAAGAGCAGCGTTACTGATAGATGACTGAAGCTAGCTTATGATCAGTTGTAGATTATGCATAAGGGCAGGACGAGGCACGTTTACTGTGTTATAATTCGCTTATGAATAAGTTACTGCTAATCGTAAGTGCTTGTGCTGCAATGATTCTCCTTGCGATGATGTTTTTGACATCTCCGAGTACAGTAGGTCCCGCAGGTGTTTTAGTATTTTTTACAACATCCTACTTGTTCTTTTTAGGGCTTGCAACTATAGGTTGCAGGCTATTTTTTATGTTCCGCGGCGCAATCAATAAAGCGAAAAAATCTACGAATCTCGACAAAAAGAGTCTTCGCTATGGGGTGGTAGTTGCTTTGGCGCCAGTGATTTTGTTGCTGATCGGTACTTTCGGCGGGATTTCAATCATGGAAATTGCGCTAACTTGCGTCTTGGAAGTGCTACTTTGCTTTTTGACGTCGCGTAATGTGATATAATAATGCTTATGGATAATAAGGGCGGATACGGAGGTAGTCCGACAGGGGTAGGTGAGAATTTTAGCACCCCTGAAAACGTCGCTCCAATGGGCGAGGTTCCTGGTTTTGATGAGTTTTTGAAAAATCGTGAGGATTTGAAGCCGAAAGGTGAGCAGCCGGTAAGTGCTGAGGCTCCGGCTCAGACTGCTGAGGTGGGCGCAGAACAGATGTCTAGCATGATGCCGGCAGCGATGCCGCCTGGTGGGATGGCGCAGCCAGTTGAAGAAAATGCTACCCCGCAAGAGACTCCGGCGCTAACGACACTTAAGAGTATTGATGTGCCGCGTGATGCCGAGCGTTTGCCGAAGGAATATGTGGCGGCAATTACAAAGATTATCGAGAGCGATAAGCGTGATCCGCATAAACTGGTCGATGACCTCGATGAGGCGCGTTGGGATATGCTTAGCAAAGCTTATGGGCGCAATCTTGGTGATGGCTTAAATGGAAGTGGTGGCAATGGACGCATTAATTAAGCCGCTAATTATAGTCGTAGTTATTGTTGTAATCCTCGTTTTGGCTTGGAAGATCTTTGCGAGCGCAAAACGCGATAAGAAGAATTTTGCGCGTGCGCTTAAGATGGTGCCAATGATAATCCATCTACCGCCATCAACGGATGACGTTCAGGTGAATGGGCGCGATGAGCGTGATGTGATTGGGGAACAGATTTCCGAGGCGCAGGTAATGTATAGCATTATTTCTTCGACTCTAACTAAGGGGCTAAAAACACGTCTGTATGGCCAGAAGCATATCAGTTTCGAAATTGTAGCGCACGATGGCTTTATTAAATATTATGCAACTGTTCCTGCAGTGCTGACTGAGGTGGTTAAGCAGGCTGTTACGGCGGCGTATCCTACGGCGCGCCTAGAGGAGGTAAAAGATCCTAACTTCTTTAGCGAAGAGGGGAAGGTGGATGCGATTGCGGGCGGTGAATTGCACTTTAAAGAGGATTTCTGGTATCCGATTGCGACATACGAAGATACGAAGCGTGATGCGAGCCTTGGCCTTATTAACGCGTTATCTACGGCGAAAAAAGGTGACGGCGTTGCTGTTCAGATAATGTTCCGTCCGACTGATGGCGGCTGGGTAAAAAAGTCGCTCGAGCGAGTACAAAATATAAAAGACGGCAAAAAGTCTAAAAAAGCGAACAATTTACTTGGACGGATGGTTTATGGCGCCGGCAATTTGGTTGGCGATGTGGCGGAGGCGCTCTGGAAGCCGCCAGAGGAACATGAGAAATGGAAGGATGCAGATACGTCGCTCACGAATCTACAGCAAGAAGAGATTCAGCGCATTGAAGATAAGACAAAATATCCTGGTTTCGAGACCTTGATTCGTATTATTTCGAGCTCCTCGACGAAGGCACGCTCAGAGGCGGTACTTTCGAGTGTGGTATCGGTTTTCTCGCAGTTTGATTTGCCGCAGTATAACGGTTTTAAATACGATTTTCAGAATAATTCTGAGGAACTGGCACGTAATTATATCTTGAGGTGGTTCCCGCAGGAACAGACGGATATGGTTTTGAACAGTGTTGAGATTGCGAGTGTCTTCCACTTGCCGAGCCAGAATGCAATTCCGACGAGCCAGGTTGAGCGTCAGGCGACGAAACAGGTTGATGGCCCAGCAAAGCTTGCTGAAGAGGGCGTGATTCTCGGTGTCAACAAGTTCCGTGGTGAAGAAAAAGTCATCCGCTTGCGCGATAAGGACCGCCGCCGCCATACCTACGTAATCGGTTCTACTGGTATGGGTAAATCTATTTTGCTCACGAATATCGCCTATCAGGATATGTGTGATGGGCGCGGTTTTGCCTTTATCGACCCGCATGGTGATGCAATCGAGCTTCTTCTCAGTAAAGTACCTCAAGAGCGTATGGATGACATTATCGTGTTTGAGCCGGGCAATATGGACAATCCGGTCGGTATGAACATGTTTGAATTCCAGAGTGAGGACCAGAAGGACTTTATCGTTCAGGAGGGTATTAATATGCTTACCTCCCTCTATGATCCGGGCAACCAGGGTATCTTTGGTCCGCGCGCGCAGCACATGTTCCGAAATGCGGCGCTTCTTCTTATGAGTGACCCAGAGGGCGGTACCTTTATTGATATTCCGCGCTGTTTTATTGATCCGGAATTCGTAAAGTCGAAATTGAAGTATGTAACAGATAAGACGGTCTACGATTACTGGACGAAGGAGTTCCCGGCATCTCAGAAGTCGAGTGATGCAGGTGAGGTGACGAGCTGGTTTGTTTCGAAGTGGGGCCCGTTCCTTTCGAACAAGATGATGCGTAATATCCTTGGTCAGACGCAATCCGGCTTCAATATCCGCCAGATTATGGATGAGGGGAAGATTCTTCTTATCAATCTATCGAAAGGTAAAACGGGCGAACTAAACGCAAAGCTTCTTGGTATGATCTTCGTGATGAAGTTCCAGGCTGCAGCGATGAGTCGCCAGGATATTCCAGAGGATGACCGTAAAGATTTCTGTCTCTTCGTAGATGAGTTCCAGAACTTCGCAACAGAGAGCTTTGAGTCGATCCTATCTGAAGCTCGTAAATATCGTTTGAACCTTGTGCTTGCTAATCAGTTTATGACGCAGCTAACGGATAAGATTCGTGAGGCTTTGCTTGGTAACGTCGGTACGATTATGTCTGGTCGTCTTGGCGTGACGGACGCGGAATTGATGGAGAAGGCATTCTCGCCGGTATTTACGGCGGAAGATTTGCATAAGCAGCCGAACTTCTGCGCGATTGCGACAGTAATGATGTTCGATATGCCAACGGCGCCATTTACGATTAGTCTTTTGCCGCCAATGGGTGATTCTTCAGAAGAACTAATGGAGCGCATGAAAGCGTACGCGCTTTCGAAGTATGGCCGTCCTCGTGCAGAGGTAGAAGCAGAGATCGATGCGCGTTTGGCGGCGACAGAAGAGAAGCCTCAGCAGGCTGCGGCGCCAGTACCGGCGGCCTCAGGCCAGCCACCGAAGCCACAACCGCCAAAGAAAAATTTCTTGGATTCCTGGCTCGAAAAGAAGGCTTCTCTCGAGAAGCAGGTGAAGGAAGAGGCGAAGACGGCGATTGCGATGAAGCAAAATGCGCCAGCACCAAAGGCGGCGCCAGCCCCTGTTGCTCCGAAGCCGGTCGATGCTCCAGTTGAAGCGCCGAAGGTGGCGCAAGTGGCGGCGGCGACAGATATGCGCGCAAAGGTGGCGACAGCTCCAGAACGAATGGCGGTTGAGCCACAAAAGACGCAGTTAATGAAAGATCTTGAAGATGATGGCGACGGCTCGAACTGGGTCGCGACGGCGGTAAAAAATGCTGAGGCGGCTGCGCCAGCAGAGACGGCAACGCAAGTACTTCAGCGTGATGATTTGGCTTCTGGTGTAAAGATTCATCATGAGCGTCACGCTCCGGCGCCAACTCCAGCGCCTGTTCAGCAGGTCGCTCCGCAAGCACAGCCGGCGACTCCAGTTCAGCCGCAGGTTGTAGCTCAACAAGATAATCCTGAAGATGGCGTAGTATTACGTTGGCGCTAAAGAAAAGAAAATCCGCGAAATGTCGCGGATTCTTTTTATTCTTCAAAAATGGGTATGAGTATGGTTTTTGGCGCGGAGGGGCCTTAGAAGCGATTTTAGAGGCCTTAGACTTGATTTTTGGGGGTGAGTCGTGTTAGAATAATACTTGTTATATAAAAAAGTAGAGGTAAGTATAAATGGCTGCAGCTAAGAAGTCCGGTGGGGCCGACGAAGAGTACAATGCGTCCGAAATTCAGGTTTTGGAAGGCCTTGAGCCAGTACGCAAGCGTCCTGGTATGTACATCGGTTCTACTGGTTTTGATGGTCTGCATCATCTTATCAAGGAGATTGCCGATAACTCTATCGATGAAGCAATCGCCGGCTATGCCACTCACGTTAAGGTCACGCTCCTTAATGACGGTGGCTGCCGCGTAGATGATGACGGCCGTGGTATCCCTGTAGATATCCACCCAAAAACAAAAATGTCCACTTTGGAAACCGTTTTGACAGTGCTCCATGCCGGTGGTAAGTTCGGCGGAGGCGGTTACAAGGTTTCCTCTGGTCTTCACGGTGTGGGCTCCTCGGTAGTGAATGCGCTTTCGACGCACATGATTGCTGAGGTCTATCGTGACGGCAGAATCAACCATATCGAATTCGATACTGGTAAAACCGTAAAACCAATTGAGGTTACTGGCTCGACTACGAAACAGGGTACGAGCATTACGTTTTATCCAGATCCAGCAATCTTTAAAGAGACAGTTACCTTTGATTATGACTGGGTAGTGAATTATCTTCGCCACCAGGCATATTTGACTAAGGGTATCCTTACTTCTGTTCATGATGAGCGCACTGGCAAGAGTGACTCCTTCTACTTCGAAGGTGGCATCAAGAGCTATGTTCGTCGCTTGAACGAGGGCAAGGAAGTGGTCTCCGACGATATCTTCTATGTCGAGAAAGAGGTAGAGGATTGTGTTGTTGAGGTCGCCGTTCAATATAATGATTCGTTCTCTGAGACGATGCGCCCATTCGCTAACAACGTTCTTACCCCTGATGGCGGTACACATGTAGTCGGTTTCCGTACCGCTCTTAACCGTGTAATTAATGATT
>JAHKZT010000004.1 GCA_020626475.1 bacterium | reverse complement strand
TTCTTCTCCTTTTTGAAAAAGTATATCCTTAATACTTATAATAACATATTATTAAAGCGCTTTTAAGACGAAATTAACTATAGCAAATGCTAGCAATACAATAATTAAGCCAACAATACCACCAATCAGCACCTTCTTGCCTTTTGTCACCTTGCTCGGATCGCCTTGCGACGTAGCATAGTTTACGCCACCGACAATAATTACAATTACTGCAACAATACCAACAACCATCATGACGCCATTGATGATATTATACATATCATTTTCTAGTGTATGGTCCGCACCATTTATATCTTGGACCTGCTGTTTAATACTCGAAGCTATAACTTTCCAAACC
This sequence comes from bacterium, assembly GCA_020626475.1. GTDB lineage: Bacteria > Patescibacteriota > Saccharimonadia > Saccharimonadales > Saccharimonadaceae > UBA2834. The sequence continues at coordinate 18,322 of JAHKZT010000004.1, read as the reverse complement.
ACAATTTTTCCTTTCTTTATGCACCTTGCATTCTATCAAGCACAAAGTTAACAATCGCAAACGAGAGCAGAGCAACAATTAAGCCTATCACCGCAAACATAATTGCATTTTTTGCGTGCGCGAGTTTGCCCGGATCGCCCTGCGCGGTCATATATAATACGCCGCCGATAATAATTACAATTACCGCTATAATACCAACCCAAGTAAACACGACATTTAATACATCTTTTACTACCGCCTCGGCATCAGCCTCACCTTTTGCGCCGCCGCAAAGAGAATTATATGCAGGACTACTAGTATTTTTCACATTTTTACAGAAATCACTAGCACTTGCATCTTCACCCGTCGCCTCGCCATTGCCTGTTCCGCCATCGGTCGCATAGACTGCGCCCGGCATTAATAAACCGACCATCGCCGCCAGCGCGGCTACTAGTAATAATATTTTCTTTTTCATTAGTCTGGCATTGCTCCTACTACTACGTTTACGATTGCGGCCGCCGTAATAACTACCAGCAAACCAATCACAGAGTAAAGAATCGTCGTCTTCGCCTTCGCAGTACCAGCCGGATTGCCTGTACTAGTAATGTACTGAATACCGCCATAGATAATCATGATCACGGCAACCACGCCACTCCAGAAAAAGACTTTATTAAATATTCCTTGGAAGAATGTAGCGCCATCTGCACTATCTTTAACGCCAGACACTATGCCAGAAATAGCCCCACTCAGGATGGAGGCTGTCATCGAAATCACTAAACCAATCACCGCATTTGTAATTGTCTTTTTACCTTTAGCGACTTTGCCAGGATCGCCCTGAGCAATCATATATTGAATGCCGCCCCACATCACAAAGCCAATCGCCAGATAGCCAATTAAGCCAGTGATGATGCCCATCACGTTCAAGACTATCGTCCAAACATAGGCCTTTACATCCTCATCATCCTTAGGAGACTTAATTTTGCAGTCATTTCCCTCCGTTAGACCGTCATACCAAGCAGGCAGACCTAAAAAGTGCGATTCGCAGCCTGCAGCCGACGCATTCTGCATAGGCAACATTGCAACACCCAAAACTGACATTACCGCCACCGCAAAACCGAAAAATAGTTTTTTCATGCTTTTATATCCTTACTACTATTTCCATTATAACCCATATCTGATTCGATATCGCTCGAGGTCTTTGGAATAAATAAATTCGCAATCAATGCCAGCAATACCCATGCAACAATACCAATTACAATATCTAGCATACGCTTCTTCGCCATCGCCACTTGTGCTTCATTGTCTCTAGCCGTCATCCATAAGAAACCGCAAATAATAATACCAATCGTACCAGCAACTACAACTGCGCCAGTCAAAATAGAGACAATCATATTAATGATGCTACCGATGCCATCTTTGCCATCACACCAACCGCCGGGGAGAATAGACGTACATTGGCCTTCACTTACATCTGCAATGCTACCGTCACCGCCAGTAGTCGAAGAATCACTATTAGTATCGCTGCCTAAACTACCATAGGTCCAGGAACAGGTAGGCGTAAAATCATGCCCATTGCTGGTTGGATTCGAATAGCTACCTCCATAGCTAGAACAACTCGACGAATTAACACCGCCGCCAGTACACTTCAAGGAAGACTCACTCCAAGTACCGCCCATCGTTTGACATAATTGCCCCAACTCGTTCTTCGTATATGCAGAAGCTTCACTATAATTAATTGCGAAACTACATATGCTAACTACGACCGTTAATAGAAATATTTTCTTTTTCATACCTTACCTAAATTATACCACTTATATTTATTTTAGATTAACATGCCATGGTTCGCCAGAAGCAATATATATTATCTTATTTTTTAGCTTTTTCCAAAAACCGCATGAAATATCCAAAAAATACAACATAATACTTGACTAAAAAGCTTATGTGTGCTATAATAAAAGAGTTATGGGCAAGTGTATTAAAAGCATAGTCCTATCTGTTATAGCGGCCGTATTTGGCATACTAGCGCTATCCGGCCCAGTTTTTGCTACTCCGGATACTGGTAATGGCAATAACGACGATACTACTGTAGTAACAGATGAACCAGATGCAGACACTACTACCGACGAAAACGGAAACGAAACTACTGATAATGATAATAACGACGGGGAAGAAGAGGACGAAGAATCCTCTAAAGTTAGTTGTTATGACCAGGTAGGTAGCCTCGGCTGGATTATTTGTCCAGGCGCGGGTCTTTTTGGTAATGTTATCGACGGCGCCTACGATCTCTTAACTCAGATTATCGAAGTAAATCCGCTTCCAACCGATAACGAATCACCAACCTACGTCGTCTGGGAATACTTTAAAGACATTACAAATACTATCTTCATTATCTTTATTCTCGTCATCATCATCTCTCAGCTTACCGGCTTCGGTATTAATAACTACGGCATCAAAAAAGCATTGCCGCGCATTATTATTTCCGCCATCCTCGTCAACCTCAGCTACATTATCTGTACGCTTGCCGTCGACCTCAGCAATATTCTCGGTAACGCCTTCCAGGACTTCTTCGTAAATGTCCAAAATATCGCAATCGAAAATGGTACTATTTCCGAAGTTGCTAACGGCGCCTCTGTTGGTGGCATCGTTGCAGCTATGCTCGGCATCGGCACGGCAGGCGCAGTTTTCGCCGGTGCATTAGTTTACGGTAGTATCGGCGGCGTCATTTGGCTACTTCTCCCAATTCTTCTCTCTGGTCTCATTGCCGTAATTTCCGCAGTCGTAACAATGGCCGCACGTCAGGCACTCATCTATCTCTTAGTCATGATCTCGCCTCTCGCAATCATTGCTTACATGCTTCCAAATACCGATAAATGGTTCAAAAAATGGTATCAAATGCTTGCCCAGATGCTATTCTTCTACCCGATGTTTAGCATTCTTTATGGTGCATCTCAGCTCGCTGGTCTTGTAATTATCACTTCTGCAACCAACTGGCTCGGCATCGTTCTCGGCATTGCCGTAAAGGTTCTTCCACTCTTTATGTCAATTCCGCTCATGCGCATGTCTAACTCTGTTCTCGGCAAAATCAGCGGCAGCATCAATCGCGCCGCAGCCCGCCCATTGGGCGCCTTCGGCCGTTACTCTGCAGGCCAACAAGCACTTGCAAAGCAGAAGCAAATCAACAAGCGCAATCCTATCATGCCATCTACTCGCCTCGCACAGTATCTCGAAAAACAGCGTACTAAGCGTGAATTTGATGCCGCTGAGCTCGCGGCAAGTAACAAAGATCGCAACCTAACTAACGCGATGACAAGCTGGCGCCGCCGCGATGGCACCCTCAATAGACGCGGTCTTCGCCATTATCAAAACGAACTCGCCAAGATGAATAACGCTAATGCGCGTATGAACGTCGAGAGCGATTTCGATGAAGGCTTCAAAGCTGACGGAACCGATCCTCGCATTCGTGGTCGCAGTATGGCTCGCGCCATTCATGCTACTAACCGCGGCTACGATAATGCAATCGTCGACGCCGCTACTGCCGAATCACGCAAACGCCAAGTTACGCTTAATAATATGGAACACCGCGCGAAGCTCATTCACGATAATGTAGAGACGAGCAGAAACGCCATCCATCAACGCGTCCTCGATGCCTTCAACATTAATGCCTCAGATTACGATTCCGCTAAAGCAAAGAAAGATGCCTACGATGAAGCAGTACTCAAGCGCGGCGCTATCCAAAAAATCGCTAGAGGTGAAGGCCTTAATAACGATGAAAAAGATGTCATCAAGAGAACTGGCAATACGCTAACCGCAACCCAGCTCAGCGCACTACGTGGCGGCAACCTTACCGCGTCCGAAAAGGAAATCTACGACACTGGCCAAAAAGCTATCAATGCCACTCTCGCCGACGCTGTTACCGCTAAGCGCAAAGTTGACCACGAAGCCCGCAGTAACTATGTTGAGCTTTACGATGATTATGAAGCTGGTCCACGTATCAAGCGTCAACTCATCAATGCCTTCCAAAACAAGGACTACAACTCAATGTCCGCCGCTCTTGAAGTCATGTACAAACGTGGCGATAAAGACGACATTGGCGATGTTCTTCGTAGATATTCTAAAGAAGCTTACGGCGAAGGTAATATCCGCTTCCAAAAGGAACTCAACGATATTTGTCTCACCTTCAAACAAGAAGACCTCGACGCTGCACAATGGGCTAAGGCTAATATGATGCGCCGTGGCATGAATGGTAAGGGCAAAGATATCGAATCCTTCATCGACTACGAAACTTGGTCTAGCGGTGCAACACTTGCAGGCGACCACGATATGGGCGCAGCAAGCAAAACAAACGTCGTTGTACTCGGCAATGCACTTAGCGATTGGAAAGCAATCGCAAGCGCCGATCGCACGATGTGGAACCAAAAGCTCGACGACCAAAAAGCCGGCGTTATCGCGCATGACGCAAACGGAAATGAAAATCTTGCTACTTATCCGATCAAATATCTCCGTTCCGCGGTCTGTTCTGGCCAGATGGACGGCGAACGCTTAGCCTCCTTTAATAAATTCTTTACTGGCGGTTACGATAGCAAAAAACCAGCAGATCATCCGGACAATAAATTCTTCTTCGACCATCAGGATTCTTACGCATCAAATATCCTAAGCTTCGTTGGCGACATGACTGCACCACAATTAGCAACACTAAAGACTGCAACTATTACTCAATTAAATGAAGCAATGCTTGCAATCGACGGTAATGCCGCTGGCGCAACCGTCACCATTAATGGTCGAGTCGTCAACAAACGTCTCCACGACGCGCTCCAGACGCAAATCCATCAGCTCAATACAGAGAAGTCTATGGCAAGCCAGCGTACTGGCATGAACCCAGCCGTCCGCAAGATGCTTGGCGTCAGAGACTAAAAACAAAAAAATCTAAAAAAGGACCGCATTTACGCGGTCCTTTTCCTATTGCGTTTATGTTAAAATAAAAGTATGGCTCAATATAAGGTCCCGCAGGATGTCGAGGCAGATGATAAACTCCTCGGTCCTTTTAGCTTCCGCCAATTCGTCTATTTGATGATTGCCGCGGGTCTCTGTTTTGTTGCTTTTCTTTTGTTTCAAATTTTCCCATTATTAGTTATTATTCCAATTCCAATCATTATCTTCCTAGGCGTACTTGCATTACCTCTTAAAAAAGATCAGCCTATGGAGACTTATCTTTCTGCTGTTGTCGATTTCTATCTTAAACCGCAAAAACGCATTTGGATGCCAGGCCAATCTGACACCACTATTACCATTACTGCGCCAAAGAACGTCGAAGAAAGCCGCACAAAAGACCTCAGCCAAGAAGAGGCTGGCCGTCGTCTCTCCTTCCTTGCTAACATCGTCGATACCGAAGGCTACGCCATCAAAGACACCAACTCCAACCTTCGCGACGATATTGCCAGCGAGGCTGCTCAAGCACAAGATATTTTCGAAGCAAATCAAAACTACACCCTCGATCATAGCCTAGAGCAGAGCACAGCAAATCGCCACGCCCAGCTCGTCGAACAAATGCGCAATGCAATTAATCAGACTAGCGTTTATGGTTCTACTGCGCCACAACAAACACCTCAAATTGCGCATCAGGCGCCAATCCAGCCAACTCAGCCAGTTGTGCCACAACCAATGACTCAACCAGCACCTGCGCCAGTACAACAGCCAGCACCAACTCCAGTAGCTCAAACTTTCACCCCTATTGCACCACAAGCTCAGCAATATCAACCGCCTGCCATTTCTATTCCGACCACGCCAAAAGCGCCAATCCAACCAACTCAGCCAGTTGCGCCACAACCAATGGCTCAACCAGCACCTGCACCAGCCCCACAGCCGGCACCAAAACCAGAGCCAAGCACCGAAATGAAAAATCTCGCCAACAATTCAGATTACTCAATTGAAACTATCGCTAAACAAGCAAAACGTATTCAAGAGAAAAAGTCGAACGATAACGAAGTATATATATCATTACATTAAGGAGTCATTGTGCAACCAAATCAACAACCACAACCAGCCCAAATGCCACAAGCTGCTCCAGCAGCTCAACCAGGCATGCCTCAGCAAGCAAATACACAGCCAGCACCAAATACAGCAGCTGCACCGCGCCACGACAATCCAAATTCTTCCCAATCTAGCCTTTTGATTTCCGAGCTTCGTGATTCCATGGTTATTATGAAAGACGGGTCCTTCCGTGCCGTCGTTGCCTGTAAATCCATCAACTTCGACCTTATGTCCGAAGAAGAACGCGAGGCAGTTGAGTATTCTTACCAAAACTTCCTCAACTCTCTCAACTTCACCGTACAGATTCTCGTTCGTTCTCAGCGCGTCGATATCGCTCCTTATATCGATCGCCTCATGGACCTTCGCCGCCAAAATGATAATATGCTCCTCGGCGTCCTCATGGACGACTACATCAACTTCATCGACGTTCTTTCTCAGGAAGCAAACATTATGGACAAATCCTTCTTTGTCGTCATTCCTTATTACACCTCCAAAGAAGCGGAGAAGGCTCTCGAGCAATCCAAAAACTTCTTTAAAACCTTCGCAAAAGACAAAACTCCGCCAGTTACGCGCATCGATCGCGCTACCTACGACAAAGCCGTTACTGAAATCAACAACCGTGCCGAAGCTGTTGTTTCCGGTCTCTTCCAGATTGGTATTCAATCTGTTCGCCTCAACACCAAGGAACTCGGTCAGCTTTACTACAACTTCAATAACCCAGATACTGCTGTCCGCGAACCGCTCGGCGACTTTAATAAGCTTGCCCATCTCTACGTAAAAAAGGCTGAACCAGGAGAGGAGAACTAATATGGCAAAACAAAAACAACTCAGCGCTGCCGATATTGCAGCTCAAGCACAACTTCAAGAAGAAGTAGAAATCCAGCGTGCCTTTGAGGCCGGTATTACTACACTTCGCGATCTTATTTCGCCATCTAGCCTCGAATTTCATTCCGATCATTTCCGCATCGGCACCAAGTATGGCCGCACAATGTACGTCTATGGCTATCCGCGTACACTCGTCACTGGCTGGCTTAGCTCCATCATTAACATGGACGAAGTCCTCGATGTTTCGATGTATATTTACCCAGTTGAAACCGCCATTATCATGAAAAACCTCCAAAAGAAGGTTACCCAGCTCGAAGCTACGATGGATATCAACAGTGAAAAGGGTAAGGTTCGTGACCCTGAGCTCGAGGCTGCCATCTCCGATGCCGAGGATCTCCGCGATCAGCTCCAGGTCGGCGCCGAACGCTTCTTCCGCTATGCGCTGTATATTACCATCTATGCAGATTCTCTCGACGAGCTTCAATTCGTTCAGCACAAAATCGAAAACATCTTCGGTCAGCAGATGATCTTCACTAAGGTTGCAAGTTCTCAGCAAGAGCAGGGCATGAACAGCACTATGCCGCAATGTTCTGACCAGCTCCAAATTCGCCGCAACATGAATACTGGCGCAATTTCTACCAGCTTCCCATTCACTTCCGCAGACCTTACTCAGGAAAAGGGCATTCTTTATGGCATTAATATGCATAACAACGGTCTTGTTATCTTCGACCGCTTCTCACTAGAAAACGCCAACATGGTCGTCTTCGCTAAATCTGGTGCAGGTAAATCATTTACCGTTAAGCTTGAAGCCCTTCGTTCTATGATGGTCGGCACCGAAGTTCTTATTATCGACCCAGAAAATGAGTATCAGAAACTTGCTGATGCCGTTGGTGGTACCTATATTCGCCTTAGCCTTAGCTCCGATGTTCGTATTAATCCATTCGATCTACCGAAAGTCGTTGACGCCGAAGATGCAAACGATGCACTTCGCGCAAACCTCGTTACACTCCACGGCCTCTTCCGTCTAATGCTTGGCGGCGGTCAGCTCAGTCCAAACGAAGAAGCCGATCTCGATCAGGCGCTTATTGATACCTACGCTCGCGCCGGTATTACCAGCGACCCACTCACTCATACTGCACCTCCTCCAACCATCATTAACCTCTACGATACTTTGCTTCACATGGGCGGCACCGGTCCAGGCCTTGCCAACCGTCTACGCAAATACACTAGCGGTACTTTCGCAGGTATTTTCTCGCAGCAAAGCAACATCGACATTAATAACCAGATGGTCGTTTTCAACATTCGCGATCTCGAAGACGAGCTTCGTCCAGTTGCTATGTATATCGTTTTGAATCATATTTGGAACATTACCCGCGCCAACCAAAAGAAACGTATGCTTATCGTTGATGAGGCATGGCAGCTCATGAAATATGAAGATTCCGCAAGCTTCCTCTTCAGCCTTGCTAAGCGCGCTCGTAAGTACTACCTCGGTCTTACTACGATTACCCAGGACGTTGAAGACTTCATGTCTTCCAAGATGGGCCGTGCAATCGTCAACAACTCCTCTATGCAGTTGCTCCTCAAGCAGTCTTCATCTGCCGTCGACGTTCTTTCCGATGTCTTCAAACTCACAAGCGAGGAGCGCAAGCGTCTCGCCAGCTTCCCAGTCGGTCAAGGTCTCTTCTTTGCGGGCCAAAACCACGTTCATATTCAAATTGTTGCATCCGAGACAGAAGAGAGCCTCATCACTACAAATCCAAACGCCAAAAAATAAAGTGCTTATCGTCGACTTTACCGCTAAAAAATTGTATAATTAAAGCGATATGTCGGCAGACAATTCAGGTCAAAAATATCGTCGTGAACACGACCCATATAACGGCATGGAAACCCCGGAAATTCGTCCGGATTATATTGCACGCCAAGAACTTTCTGATGCTGAAAAATCTGCCAGCAAAGACAACCAAGACGACAAAGAGAAATCCAATCGTCCTTCCGACCGCGCTATCGACAAGCTAAAAGACGTCGAACGTAGCCGTCTTAATGATTTTTCAAGTAATTTTCGTAATTCCGTTTCTGGTAGAAGAGAACATAGCTCTCGCCGCGGACGCAACGAAAAACAAACTATTCCCCAAAAAGGAAAGTTCAAAAAACGCTTCGCGCCAATCACTATCATAACCGCATTACTTCTTGGTGGCGGCGGTCTATTTTACGCATCGCAGTCCATCCTCGGACCGCATCTTTCCAGTCTCTATACCGAAGCGACCGACCTTCAGTTTACCTCATACAACTCTCGTAATAGCCGTATTTTTAAATACCTCATCAATGGTGGCGACCAGATAAAAATCAGCAACTTCAGCCAAAAGTACACCACCTTCACGCCATACATGAAATCCCGTCTCAGAAAGAACGGTATTGAAGTTGGCAAGATCGACGCTGACGGCAATTTTAAGGCATCAAAAGGCTTATCTACTTCAAAGACCGTCCTCAAATATAACGACGAAATCATCGACGCTGCCTCTTTCCAAAATAAATTTGCTTCCGATGCGAATTTCCGTGAAGCCTACTACAAAGCCAAACGCGGCCGTGTTGCCGGCTTTTTCGACGATTCCGCTGATTACTACTACAAGAAAAAGGGCGCCACACGCGACATTTTTAACGATTACAAATCGACCGGCGACAACGATACCGACACGCAAAATTTCAAAGACACCGTCTCTGATCGTGTAACAGGCACCGATGGCAACATTAATACCGTCAGTCGCCATGTCGACGAAGAAACTGGCGAAGAAACCGTCGGCAAAAACGGCGAAGATGTCGAAACCAAGAATATCTCTGGTGACACACCAGAAGCCAAAGCTCGCTCGATGGTAAACTCCATCGCAGGTAAAATTACTAACGTTGGCGTTCCGGTTTGCTCCGCGCTCCGTATCGCCAATATGGCAGCCGTCACTGTTTCGGCTTACACGATTTATCAATCAATCGCCTACTTCTTAAGTCTCATGGAACCAATCAGTAAAATGATGGCAGGAGAGGGTGATGCATCCGCAGTCAACGAAACCCTAAACTTCCTTACCGGTGAAACGACCAGCCAAGTCCAATATGTCGATTCAGACGGTACGACTTCTACGAAAGATGTCACCGGCTCACCACTTCAATCCAGCGGCGCAAAGCTCATCCTCGGCAGCACTCCGTCAGAATCTAAAGAAACTGCGCCATATTCAATAAAAAACGTCACCCGCGCCGCAACCACTATCGCAATTAGCACAGGCGCTACAAATGTAGTTTGCGATGGCGTACAAGCAGCCTCTGCCGTTATGTCGCTCGTCGCTAATGCCGTTCCTGGCGGAACCTTAGCAAGCTTCGTCGTCAGCGCAGTAGCAAGCACTGTCGGAGGCATCGCTCTAACAGGCATCATCGCCACTATCGTTAACGCTTTCATTCCATATGTCGCAAAAATCTTTGCAACACATATCTTCGAAACTTACACCGGCGTTCCAGCAGGCGAATTATTCTCGCAAGGCGCCGCTAATGCAAACTTCCGCCTCTCAACGCAGGGAAGTGCGTACATGCCAGCCTCCGAAGATTACATCAAGCGCCAAAACAACGAAACCGCGCTCGCGCTCGCTCAAGAAGCCGAGATCGATCGTCTCCATCGTAGTCCATTCGACATTACGAGCAAAAATACCTTCCTAGGTTCACTACTATCCAAGTTTGCTTTCATGTCTTATACGAATAATGCCTTTGGTCAGCTCTCTAACTTCGCAAATGTTTTTAGAAACTCACTTAGTGTCATCAATCCAGCAACTTCCGCCTATGATAATACAAATATTTACACATCGAATTATTCCGAATGCACCAACGCACTCGAAGATACCGTCTGCGATATCTATGACGGCGAAATTGTCGGCATGGATTATTCCACAATTGACCTACAACCAGACGACCCTACCTACGTTTCCGTCATCGAGCCAAACCTCAATGACGACGGCAGCATTAAAGAAGATTCCGAACTCGCAAAGTTCATTAGTGTTTGTACGGAGCGTGAATCACCATGGGGTGTTCTCGATGCGAATATTATGAATTCACTCCAGACCGATTTTGGCACTATTGGAAATAGCGCCTTCCTCATTAACGACGCTGTCGATATCATCAATGCCGCCGAAGACGTCGTTAACCAAGATTGGGGCACTGGCAAAAACTGCCAAATGGGTTCCACAAATCCACGTTGGGATAGCGAAATGAAGTATTATCAGCGCTACGTCGAAGATATGCGCATCCTTGGCACTATGACTGACGAAGAAGATTCCAACCCGGTTCTCGCATACCAAAAAGCCTATGACGAAAAGCATCCGCTCGACACTTCCTTTGAAGGTACACTCGCTCGCATTTCCGGCCAGACCAAAGACGACATCGCCTTCTTACTCGAGTTTGCGCGCTACTCCGATCAAATTGCAAAGTACAATTCAAGTACACGCTACGCTTTCAGCGAAAATATAGAACCAGAAAAAATAAAACTTGATTCATCCGCAATCGAATCTACCCCAATCATCGCTCAGCAAGTTACGCCAATCTTTATCGATAAAAGGAATTATCTCGTATGAAAAAATCAATTAAATTCTTGGCTTACATTTTTACAGCCGCAATTTTAATCGTTCAGCCAGCCTTCGCCGCTATCCCAAACGACGATGTCCTAGATATGTTCAATTCAAATAATATCTTCTACTATAATCCGAACGGTAGCGACGACGTATGTGGTTCATCCGCTACAAAGCTCGCCGGCAATACGATCGAAGAGAAAATCTGGAACTACTACATCGATAAAGGCTTTACCGATGCGCAAGTTGCCGGAATTCTCGGTAACGCCAAAGCCGAAACTGGCGTCGAGCCAACACGCGCAAGCAACAGTTCTTATTGGGGTCTTTTTCAATGGCGTCTCGATTATGCACCAGCATTAGTTGAAAAAGTAAATCAGGCCGGACTTGGAAAATATTTCGGTTCCGAATGGTGGCCAGCTGGAAAATCCAAAGATATCCCAGCCGGCGATCTCGATCAGCTTCTTCAAATTCAGCTCGATTTCACCATGGAAAAATCTGCTTTTGATTGGATTACCGAAGTCAAAAAGCAAACCGACGTAAACGCTGCCGCCGAAGCATTTCTCGCAATCTTCGAGCGTGCCGTTGGTGGAGACTCACCAATTCTTTATTACGAACCATATAAAGGCCTTCTATATCAAGGTACTTCCGCACGCCGCGATTTCGCAAATGAATATTACAAACAGTTCTCAGGTAAGGGAACAAGTGCTAGCAAAAATCTAAGCGGTACCGAAAACGGCAAAAATCTCACAATTTTTGGCGACTCAATTACCGTAGCATCCAACAGCGCATTACTCGAAAAATTCTCAGATATCACTCAAGACGACATTATTGCAAAGAGCGGTCGTCGCTGGGATGAAGCTGTAGCCATTGCAAAAAACACTAAGAACATTAAAGATAACGTTATTTTTGCCTTAGGCGCCAACAGCCCAAATCTCACATCCGCAGATATCGATGAGGCCATAAAAACCCTCGGCACAGACAAAAATATTGTTTTCGTGACCGACTGGAGTACTCGTCTTGAATATACCGAAAATAATAACCTCTTCTTCGAATATGCAAAGAACAATTCAAATATTGTAGTAGCTGACTGGAAAGAACTAGTTAAAGGAAAAGCCGATAAATATTTCTCCGACTGGATTCATCCAAACGCTACCGGCGCAAAACTCTTCGCCGACACTCTCTATGACGCCGTAAACGGAAACGTAAACTCTAAAGGATGTAGCGTTAATGGTGAATTTGCACAACTTGTAAAATCCTACGCTTGGCCAGAATGGCATCCAGCGCCATACATTAATCGCATGCCAGCCTACGCAAACGCAGTTTCGCAATCTATTAGCGAGGGACGCTATGTCGGCGGTTCTATTAATGGCGTTCCAGGTATAGACTGTGGTGGCTTCGTTACAATTCTCACGCAAAACTCCGGACTCGAACCAGAATATAATAATACTAAAGGTGCTACCGATACACAGGAAGCCTGGGTGAAAGCCCATAACTGGACTCTCTTAAATGCTTCACCGAATCGCCAAGTCGACACAAGTATTCTTCAGGCGGGCGATATTGCGTTCTCGAATGGTCATACCTTTATTTATGTTGGCGAAATCGCCGGCTTCGACTCAAAAATCGCCTCAGCATCATATGGTCAAAGTTCCGCACGCGCCCCAATGGCAGGACGCGAGGATCTTCTATTCGGTAACGGCTCCATCGTTCGCTGGTATCGCAATCCAAAGTATTCTTCTAAAAGCGGCTTAAATTATAAGAGTAATTTACAAAATAAGGTGTGGCAATAATGACAAAAAAGAAATCTACTCCAAAGAAAAAGAGCGAAAAAACATCAAAAATTAAATCTGCTGCAAAAAATCTTGCAAAACAAAGCACCCCACGCAGTCGCGCAGCTATAATTATTGCAGCTGTCGTTTTTGCCGTCGTTTTAATCTACTCAATCTCCATCCTCATTTATCGCGCAGGAAAAACCAAAACAATTATTCAGTTTGCGCCTAACTCCGCTACCATCACTCTCAATGATACGAAAGTGAATAACGGCTCAACAACTTGGCTTATTCCGGGTAAATATCATCTAAAGGTCGAATATAACAAACACTTAGAAATTTACGAAGAAGATATTGAAATTACTAATCAAACCGCCGAATTATACGGCATCCTTTCCGCAATAGACAATGAGGGAAGGGAATTCATTGAGCAACACCGTCAAGAATACGCAAAAGTTGAAGGCATGGTCGGATCACTTCTAGAACGTCGTGGCGCAAAAAAGAAAGAGGATTATCCAATCCTTAATTATCTACCAATCAACACTTCTCTCTACTCAATCAGCTACCAATACGACGATAATAATAGGCCTGTCGTATACGTAAAATCTGACCCATATTACCTAGATGTCGCAGTAGCGAAAATGAAACTCTTTGAAGATGTTGAATTAGAAAGTCAAAATATCGTCTTTCTAAACGAAAATCGTTTTGAATCATATCAGCAAAACCCTATCACTGATGCAAAAAAATTCATTCGCGCTGCCTATCAATTACCGGATAATTACATAATCAGTGAGCCTCGCGAAAAGAACGGTTATACCTACACAAACATCTATATCGACGGTAAAGAAAAGAATGCTCTTTATGCGCATTATCATATTCTCATTAAGAAAAACTCAGATGGCGCCTGGGAAGTAGTTTCCACACCGCAACCAATACTCACAATCTATAACACACCAAATGTAGATAAAGAAATTCTAAAAACTATAAATTCTTATTAACCGTCATTTCGGCTGGAACATTCGTACTAGTCACAATCATTTGGTAATCTTTGAAGTTTTGCACAAGATGTTTTTGACGCGCTTCATCTAATTCAGAAAAGATATCGTCTAATAATACTACAGGGCGATCACCAGTTTCTTCCTCTAAAATACCAGCCTCAATAAATTTTAGCGCCAAAATTATACTACGCATTTCGCCACGCGACGCGGAACCATCCGCATCAGAATTGTTAAAAATAAAATTATAATCATCACGATGCACGCCGAAACTCGTATAACCCAAAGCTACATCCCGGTCAAAATTTGCCGCTAGACGCGCCATATAGGCGTTCTCGTCGACTTTTTCGCCAACATAGTCAATCCTACATTCATCTTCGTTTTTCGCAATCCAGCGATAATTATCCGTCATACGCTCATTAATTTTTTCTAGAATCCTCAAGCGTATTTCTTTTATTTGCGCACCATACTGCGCGCAGAGAATATCCCAAGAAAATAAATCATCCCGCCGTACGCCCTCAGTTTTCAATAAATCGTTGCGCTGTTTTAATGCTTTATTATATCGACCAAGAGTAACCGTATAATTATTATCTATCTGACGAAATAACTCATCAAAATAGTCACGCCTTCGCGACGGAGAAGACTCAATTAAATAAATATTATTTGGCTCAAAAAGTACTACCGGGTAACGATTCTTCTTCGGAAGACGCAAACTTTTCTTGCCATCGATTTCAAATTCTTTCTTATTGAGCGCTGGATTGTATCTTATAATCACTTTGCGCGCATCATAAAGATCAACCTCTATCCGATAAAATTCCGCTTCTCGACGCAAAATATCTTTATCCACAGCTTTAAAACTTTTTCCACGCAAAGCCATATAAATAGCCTCGAGCACCGAAGTTTTTCCACTCCCATTTTCACCAATAATGAGCGTCGTCGGACGATTACAATCCAACGCAAACTCATCATGACAGCGAAAATTTCGCAAACTAACTTTTTGAATAATATTCATTAGCTTTTAAGCGGCATAATAATATGCGTATAATCAGCGTTCTTAATATTTCTTAGTACAATTGGAGACAACTTACCAGAGAAGCTATACTCAACTTCATCTTCGGAAATAGCATTCAAAGCATCTAATAGATAGCGAGAATTCAGCGTAACTTTTCCATCTTCCGCCACATCCGCCTCCATCGTTGCCGAGTTTTCCCCAACCTCACTTGCAACCGCAGAAACACCGAAGCTTCCTTCATCCTTCTTCGCTTCACAAACAACTGATCCACCAGATTCGCGCGCAAACAATGCCGCAACTTTCGTCATGCGAACCAATTCTGATTTATTGAGTTTAATTTTTGCTTTAGCATCCTTCGGAATTAACTGACGATAATCAGGGAAGCTTGCGTCAATTAATTTCGACGTAATTTCAATTTCACCTAAACGGAAACGAATTTGTGAATCAATGATTGCCACTTCAACATCCTCAATACTGTCCGAAAGGGAACTCAAAACCTCGCGAAGTGCAGGAGTCGGCACAATTGCCTTAATTTCACTCTTAACATCATCGACAAATTTTCTATCCGCCAAACGATATCCATCGGTTGCCGCAATATAAAGTGCGCCTTCGAAAGTATTAAAGTAGACACCAGTAAGAGCAGGGCGCGTAGTATCATTACTTGCCGCTATAATTACTTGGTTAACCGCTTCTTTAAAAATATCAGCCGGAATCTTAAAAGCGACCGCTTCTTTTTCATTAATAGTCGGAAGCTCAGGGAAGTCATCTGCGAGAATACCATTAATAGTAGATTTATATTTACCAGAGGAAACGGTTAGTTTTTCACCGTCGGCTACCATTTTAATATTATCTTTAGGAAGGTTAGAGATAAAATCAGCTAATAATCTAGCTGGAACGGTAATTGTACCACTTTTATTAATCTTCGCATTCACATACTCTACTGTCGCCAACTCTAGGTTGGTTGCTGTTAAAGTAAGTTGTTTATCTTCTGCTCTTAATAGAACATTACTAAGAATTGGCAACCCGGCCTTTGTGCTTGCTGCTACACGACTTACTACACTTAGTGCCTTTGCGAGTCTATCCTGTAAAACCTCAACTTCCATGCTTCCTCCTTTTTAAAAACCTTCCTTTATATTAATAGTAGTATTAGTAGGGGCTGTGTAAAACGTGTAAAACTTCCCACCTAACAGATTAAAAATCCCAAAATTACATGTTGAAACTTTATGCGAAAAACTTTTGAAAAATAGGCAAAACTCACATGATGGTGTAAAAGTATTATTATTTTTTACTTTATCCACAATTTGCTTCCACGATTTTTTCGCAGACTTACTAACAGCTTTATCAACAAGTTTTGCACAATTAGTTCTCATAAATCTTGCTCCTAAGCTCCGTAACCTGTTCACGAAGATTAAAATCAGTCTTAATGCTGGCTTTAACTTTTTTAGCACCATGCATAATTGTTGTGTGATCTTTATGGAAGATGTCGTCGCCAATTTTTTTATAGCTAAGCCCCAACTCTTCATTTAGAAGATACATTGCAACTTGACGCGCGTCTTTAATATCTTTAACGCGACTCGTGCCATATAAATCCTTAGAACTAAGATTGTAATATTTAGCAACCCGCTCTATGAGTTGTTTAGGCGAAATGCGGTGCTGGGTTATCTGGTTAGTCGGTGCAATTTCTCCGATTACTTCACTCGTAGCAACTCCTCTGAGGTCTGCAAGCAATAATACGTGATTTAATCCACCTTCTAGATCACGGATATTTGTGTTGAAGTTTTCCGCAAGATATTCAACGGTAGTGTTATCGATTTCTTGGCCTATAAGTTCAGCTTTTGCCTTAATAATTGCACAGCGCGTCTCAAAATCCGGGAGCTGAATATCGATTGAAATACCTTGAGTTAGGCGGGAAGCGAGACGCGGATCGACTGTTGCAATTTGACTTGGTAAGCGATCGGCCGCAATTATCACTTGTTTGTTTTTACTATATAGCTCATTAAAAGTATGGAAAAATTCATTCTGAGACTCGGTTTTACCCTGGATGAACTGAAAATCATCCACAATCAAGACATCGAGGTCACGATATTTTTTCTTAAACTCTTCAAGCTTTTTATTGCGAATAGATGCAACGAATTCACCATAGAACTGCTCAATTGTAACGTAGAGCACATTCATGTCGGGATATCTGTCATGAATTTCGTTACCAATCGCCTGAATTAAGTGCGTCTTACCATAACCAGAGCCACCATAAAGGAATAGCGGATTATAGCTACTGCCAGGGTTTTCTACAATCGCATGAGCAGCGCCAACCGCTACATCATTATTACTACCGACGACATAATTATCGAGATGGTATTTTGGACTTAAGCCGCTCTTAGTAGAGAGACTAATTGACGAACCCTTGAGTGCGCTTCCGATAGAAGAAATTGATTGAGTAGTAGAGCGCTCGCTTGGTTTTGCGCCAGGGATAATTTCTACTGGCCTCCTAATAACAGTTTTCTTTCCGGAATCATCAATGATAATTTCAAAGTCTGTACAATTAAAACCGGCAGCCTGTAGAGCGGAAATTACTTTATCGTGATATTTCTTTTCGATTGAAGACTTAACGAAAGAGTTTGGCACGGAGAAAGTGACTACGCCATTTTCGTCGGAAATATACTTAATATTAGTGAAATAAGTCTTAAAGGCCATGTCAGAAACAGAGCTTTGTATTTCATCTAAAACTGTTTGCCAATTGTTCGGCATCTCTTTATGACCTCCTCTTCTCCCCATATTATACAAAGTTTTCCACAGTTTTGCGCTAAAAAACGTCAAAAATGAATTATTTTCTAATACTTGCAATTGAATAACAGATACGAGATTTCCACATAGTTATTCAATAAAGAGAAGGGAGCTGTGGAAAAATAGTTGAAAAATCCCCAAAAAAATAGTAAAATAGACATAATTTTATAAATAAAACAATAATTAGAAAGTAGGATTGTAGTTATGCCAAAGCGCACTTTTCAACCACACAAGCGCCAACGCAAAGTTGAGCATGGTTTCCGCAAACGCAACGCTACGGTAAGTGGCCGCAAGGTTCTCGCTCGCCGTCGCATTAAGGGTCGCGCACGCCTTAGCGCCTAA